>NZ_JAUBRK010000189.1:0-1173 GCF_036701825.1 Microcoleus sp. MOSTC5
GCGCTTTTATCAACAAGGTATGCGGGCAGCAACTCTTATACAGTCTATCTCGTAGACCTCTTTGTCACCCCCCCAGGATATTTCCATGAGCTTGATAACTTTTTTATTGCAACTTGTGCATCAGTAATACAAGCAAAGTCTTGCCTGGATAGCTTATGCAGCGATATTTTGGCGGATTCTAACTGTTTCTCTACTTGTTTGACTATTTTTTTAAGGTCTGCTTGTTTTCTGATTTCACTTTCTCTGACTAGCCATCTTTGCTTGATGTTGCCATACTCACTGGTTCTGGCTGCTATTTTATAGCCTTTTATTTGAGAATCTTCCCAGTCACTATCTTCTATGTTGCAGATTTTATTTTGAGCTTCTTTTATGCTTAACGGCACTCTGGTTATCCATTTCATTCCTGCCATTGCCGACAAATTTTCTGCTGTGTATAAGGCACTATCTGCTACACAGATTCCGTCAAATGTCCACTGATTTTTAAACTCTTTCAATCTTGACACAAAGACACTTTTATCATCGGCATTTCCGTCATGTATTTTCACATACAATGGTACGTCTCCATCCCCAGTTACGATCGTATCAATGATAAATTGTTTGAGATCGGGTCTTTTATCTCGCTTAGTAGCCATGAACGATTTTTATGGTTTTCATGGAAGATTCTGTATCCTCAGATTCTGCCTCAACTTCCTGGCTCTTTTCCTGACAGTTTTTGTATGCTCCCTCTACTGATATTGAACTGCTGTCTAGATGAACGCTTTTCATTTCTACTTGAAATTTTATCACTGCTTTCAGGGCAATTGCTGTGAATAACTTTGTCGTTCCAACTTGATAATATTTGTCTAATGCTCTCCCGATTCTGTCATCATTTAATTGTTCGGCTGTTATTCCTTTTCCGATTAGATGTTGTGTTGCTTTTCCCACGAAAAATGTATCAAATAGGTAGATTGGGGCGCTCAAAAATCCCAATCCGTTCAAAATCTTTGCTTTCATTACTTGTCCTGGGCTGACAGTTTCTTTAACTCTTATTCCCACTTTTTTGTTGACTTCTTCTACCAATTCCATTTCATCTATGATCCCCGCTACTATTCCCAAATGGTCTAAATTTACGATATTTATAGCTTCAGAGGGCTTTTTCATAGTTTTGAAGGTTGCTATACTGGCACAAGTTAT
>NZ_JAUBRK010000109.1:0-11045 GCF_036701825.1 Microcoleus sp. MOSTC5
GTTAGGAGTTGGGATTCAATCAACTCTCAGCAAAACTTTTCATTATATCATAAAATTATTTTGCAAGAGGTCTAATAAACATTCCCAGTTAGAGATAGCATAGAAGTTGTGACGCTTAATCCTAGATTTCTTAATCAAGTTATTTAGTTGAAACCAATGGCGACCTACGTGCTTCCATCCTTCACGGAGAGATAGGCGGTGATGGAGCCGGGAATATTTTCAGCTAATCGCATACCACGTCGGGCGATCGCCATTGCTGCGGCTTCATCACTGGCTAGATCGTATTGGCGTGAATATTTTACAAGTCCGATGACCCTGGTGTAAGCTGGATTCACCTTCATCTGATCAATGCCTCGGTTACTCAGCATTTACTCAATAAATCTGCTCATTTGCTTGAATTGGAACGTTTTGCCGGAGCCACACTCAAATGATTTTGAGTCATTCTTACTTCTTGATGAAAATACCGCCTCTGTACGCAGCGCCGAAGTAGACAGTGACGCTCGATATCTGTTCGCCCTCGAAAGTGAAAAACTCGGTATTTCTGAACTCCATGCCTTCAAATGTTGTTGCTCGATACGTAACGAACGCCTCGTCTCCTTCAACAAAGATTCGTTCGATCGCGTGCTGGCGAATACGATCGCTGTTAGGCCAGCATCGCTCAAAGTAAGTAGCGCGATCGATGCCATCGTCATAGGGGCTGGTAAAGGTGAACGTGCTCGTTAGCAGTCTTTCGACGGTTGCTCGATCCTTGGCATTATAGGCAGCGAAACAGCGCTCAATCGTCGCCTTGCGTTGGGCAGATGCCTGGTTGTCTGGTTCGATCATGACTACCTCTGGAGTTAATCTGGGAGTGTAAGGATTCAGGTATCTGAAACGTAGTCACAGAAAGACTTCTAGAATTCAAGCCTTCGCTAAATCAACAGTTTAATTTTCAATAGGTACGAAAATAAAAGCTTTCATGGTTTCTTAATAAGAATGGATATTTGATGATTATTTGACCAAATGGTTACACCGTATAGGTTTTACTGCTTTTTTCATGACCTGAATCCTTACCTGGGAGTTAACGGTTAAATTGAGCCGCAGTAGATATCTTTAGCTCGACTAGAATCAGAGCTTTTTGCCTGCTCCAATCTGGTTGTTAGGCTGGTGGCGTTGGGCAATATTGTCTAAAACTGCGTAAGGATATGGAGAGGAAGCATCCCAACTTCGATCGCCCTCCTTTTCCTTTTTTGTCCCTTGCCTTGTGTCCCCTGCAGAAACGATTATGCCATCCCCAAATCTCAAATATGCTTACTTTCCCGGTTGCGTTGCCCAAGGGGCCGCCCGCGAACTTTACCTTTCTACTCAAGCACTGACTCAAGCCTTGGGCATTGAACTGGTGGAACTCAAGAAAGCTTCCTGCTGCGGTTCTGGCACTTTCAAGGAAGATTCGCAGTTGCTGGAAGATACCGTCAACGCCCGCAATATTGCTTTGGCTGAGGAACTGAATCTGCCTTTGCTGACGCATTGCAGCACTTGTCAAGGGGTAATCGGTCATGTGGACGATCGCCTCAAGGAATCTCAGAAAACCGATCCCAACTACATAGAAAAAGTCAACGGTTTACTAAAAAAACAAGGCTGTTCGCCTTATCAAGGCAGTACCGAGGTGAAACATCTGTTGTGGGCGATCGTTGCAGATTACGGGCTCGATGAGGTGCAGAAGCGAGTCACCCGCAAGCTTTCGGGCTTGAAGTGCGCGTCTTTTTACGGATGCTACCTGCTGCGAGCTCAGGATAAGCTGCTTTACGATGACCCGCACCAACCGGAATCGATGGAAAATGTATTTCGGGCGATCGGGGCAACTCCGGTTTACTATCGAGGGCGGACGCAGTGCTGCGGCTGGCCGTTGGCGAGTTATGCCACTAACCAATCTTTTCAGATGGCAGGCAAACATATTCAAGATGCTCTTGACAATGGCGCTGATTGTATGGTAACTCCTTGTCCTCTGTGTCACTTGAATTTGGATTCGCGACAGCCGGAGGTGGAAAAAGTAATCGGGCGCAAATTGGGTTTGCCGGTGCTGCATTTGTCCCAGTTGGTGGCTTTGGCTTTGGGTGTGGAGCCAAAAAAACTAGGGCTCGATCGGCATATTGTTTCAACTAAGCCCGTGTTAGAAAAATTAGGCTTTTAGTCGATCGATTTGCGCGGCTTTGTAGTAAGGACTAAAGTCTTTTCTAATATCACACCCAGTTTTGTAGTAAGGACTGTAGTCCTTTCTAATATCCAATCCCGTACGATCGGAATTATACCCGAGTGCTTGCGGGAAGCTCGATCGCGCTCATACATTTTTGAGTTCAGTCCTGGACTGCCGTTGTGAGACTGCGATTGTTAAAGCGCATTCGATAGCCCGAATCTACACTCAAAAGCAAGTGTGGTGCGTGGTAAATTAATATGCAGACAACAAAAGTTGTATACCATTAGACAAAATACTTTTTTAACACTTTCTAACTTGCTAGCTATTGACAAGGAATAAGCAATGAAACGAAATCCAATAAATCTCACACGTCCGGTATTGCTATGGGCAATGCTAGGAATAATTTGTGGTTTGTTTGCTGCAAGTTATTGGATATTTTTGTCTTACATAATGCTGGGATTTGAATATTTTAGTGGACCTTCTCTACTAATCATCATGCCGCTTGCGGGTTTGCTCGTCGGTTTGATAATTCATTGGCTGGGAAATCCTGGCGAAATAGGGTTGATTATTGACAATATTCATCTCAATGGTGGGCGATTACCCATGAACGAGAATCCTTCGATGATTCTGTCGTCGCTAATCAGTATTGCAAGTGGAGGCAGTGCTGGTCCAGAAGCACCAATGGTGCAAGTCACAGGTTCAATTGGTACGTGGTTGGCCGATCGCTTTCAATTGCGCGGAGAGGCACTACGAACTTTGAGTATTGCTGGCATGGCATCTGGTTTTACAGTTTTGTTCGGCGCTCCTTTGGGTGGTACTTTTTTTGCTTTAGAAATCCTGCACCATCAGAATGTTGTGGAGTATTTTGAAGCAATATTGCCTGCCGTCGTGGCAAGTTGTGCAAGTTACACCATTTTTGTAGCAATTACCCAGCTAGGAATTGGCCCTACCTGGCATTTTCCTCAATACAATGTGGACAGCCTTTATGACTTTGGCGCAGCGATTGCTTATGGAATTGTAGGTGCGCTCATGGGGTGGTTTTTTATCGCTGTATTTCGCAGTATTGGTCGCTTGTTTGATTCGATACCCAGTCCAATCTATGTGCGCACTACTTTAGCGGGGCTAGGACTTGGTGTTTTATCAGCTTTATTTCCGCTTACTCGTTTCTTTGGTGAACATCAAATTGAAAAAATTGTTGAGGGAAAATTTCCTTTGGAATTTCTTTTGACTTTAGTTATTGCTAAAGTGTTTGCTATTAGTACGACCGTAAATGGAGGCTGGCGGGGGGGGATTATCATCCCGCTGTTTTTTATAGGAGCCTGTTTAGGAAAGGCAATCGCGATCGTTAATCCCGCATCCAACGAGACTTTGGCAATGATTTGTGTAATGGCTGCTCTGAATTCAACAGTTACTCGAACTCCAATTAGTACAACTCTGCTACTCGCCAAGTTGACAGGATTCAGCACTTTTACACCGATTCTCTTCGCTAGTCTCGTGGGTTTCTTCTTGGCTCCCCGATCTCCCTTCATTAGCTCACAGCATAAAGTGGATTAACCAAAAGCTATAATTCCTCTAATAGCTCCGTGTAGCGGTTAAAAATACGTGCAATTTGCGAGGGTCGAGTCTCAAGGATTTTGTGATTAAAAATTCACCAATGGCATCAAACAACATCTGGGTGTTGATACCAGTCAGCTTGCCCTTTTTGATCTATTGCACAAAAGCCAGTGTGTCCGATGAATGTGGCTGGATTGAACTGTTGAGTCACAACTGCGATTACTTTCAAACTCGGGCTCGTCAATATTCCGAAGACGATCGTTCTGCAAGGGCAAGGGGTATCACCCGGATCGGCTCATCGCAGAGAAAGTAAAAACTCTATCCCCAGATTATGACCCAGATCCGGTTTAAACTGGCACAGAAACTAACGAAAGCCGAAAAAGTGGCACTAGAGGGGAAAACTGGATTTGTCGTGGTGGCAACTCGGGCAGGTGATTCAACGGTCAAACGCTTCGATGTAAGGCTGTAAGAGTTTGGTCAAGAACTTTGAGCAGACCCTCATCAATACTACTGCGAAACTCAATTTGTATTTCATCAGGCTGATGCTCAAACGGTTGGCGAATTAATATATCCCAAAATGGTTCTATAAGACTACCAGCGTGAATAACTGTGAAGTTTTGTCGCTTTTTCGCGAAGTGCTTCCAAGCACTGCGGTAGACTAACCTTTAATTCTCTGTGCAGGCTATAGCGGTGGCACCTCACCGTCAAATCTGTTAATTCGCAGAGCAAGGAAATTTTTAGTGACTCGTTGGGAGCCTTTATTCAATGTCTCATTCAGTCAAAATTTACGATACTTGCATCGGCTGCACTCAATGCGTCCGCGCTTGTCCGACTGACGTTTTGGAGATGGTGCCCTGGGATGGCTGCAAAGCAGCTCAGATTGCATCCTCTCCCCGCACCGAAGACTGTGTAGGCTGCAAGCGGTGCGAAACTGCTTGCCCCACCGATTTTCTGAGCATCCGGGTTTACCTCGGAGCCGAAACCACTCGCAGTATGGGTCTAGCCTACTAAATATCGATCGACACGCCGATCGAATTACGGGCACAAGAGAGGGGGCGATTACATTGCCCCCTCTTTTTTGTCGCGGAATCTGCATTCTGGGGCCGGAAGAAGGTAAAAATGATAAAACGTGAGTTTTATTGCGATCGCTAAGCAGGAGTAGTACGTTAAATGTGCGGAATCGTTGGCTATATCGGCACGCAAGCAGCAAGCGAGATTTTGCTAGCAGGATTGGAGAAACTAGAATACCGGGGCTACGATTCAGCGGGCCTCGCTACCATCTCGGAAGGACACATTACCTGCATCCGAGCCAAGGGCAAATTGCACAACCTCCGGGAAAAGCTAGCAGAGATAGACTCTCCGGCTCCCATCGGCATCGGACACACCCGCTGGGCAACTCACGGCAAACCAGAGGAATATAACGCTCACCCTCACCTAGATAATAACGGGCGAGTTGCGGTAGTTCAAAATGGAATTGTCGAAAATTATCGCGAGTTGCGGGAAGAATTGAAAGCAAAGGGACATAAATTTGTCTCGGATACCGATACAGAAGTTATTCCTCATTTAATAGCTGAGTTTTTGAAAGAAGGAGAAAGGGAGAAGGCAGAAAGAAAAGAGAAAAAAGCCGAGCAAATTGCTGATTTGTCGTTTTTGGAAGTGGTTTTAAAGGCGGTAAATAGGTTAGAAGGAGCCTTTGCGCTCGCCATTATCTGTGCAGATTTTCCCGACGAAATAATTGTCGCCAGACAGCAAGCTCCTTTAGTGATTGGCTTTGGTGCCGGCGAATTTTTCTGCGCTTCCGACACGCCGGCCTTAGTATCTCACACCCGCACTGTTTTATCTCTAGAAAATGGCGAATTGGCAAGGCTAACTCCGATGGGAGTCGAAGTTTACAGCTTTGCAGGGGAAAGGCTGAAAAAAAGCCCGCGCATCCTTGGTTGGAGTCCGGTTTTAGTCGAAAAACAAGGCTTCAAACACTTCATGCACAAGGAGATTTACGAACAGCCCGCCGTAGTCAGAGCGTGTTTGGAGGCTTATTTAGACAGCGATTGGCAGCCGGGAAATCCGCGCTCTCCAATCAATCTCAACTTGCCCAAGGAACTTTGCGCCGATGTCGAACAAATTTCAATTCTCGCCTGCGGAACGAGCTGGCACGCCTCGCTAATTGGCAAATATTTGTTGGAACAATTAGCTAATATTCCCACTGCGGTGCAGTACGCTTCTGAGTACCGCTACGCACCGGCACCGCTGACAGCAAATACTTTAACTATTGGGGTAACTCAGTCGGGAGAAACGGCGGACACGCTGGCGGCTTTGGGGATGGAACAGCAGCGGCGCGCGGGTCTTACGGATAAATTCCAGGCGAGAATGTTAGGGATTACTAACAGGACTGAAAGTTCGATCGCCCACATGATGCCGCACGTGCTCAATACCCACGCCGGTATAGAAGTCGGCGTTGCTGCCACTAAAACTTTTGTCACTCAGTTGATGGCATTTTATTTCTTAGCTTTGGATTTGGCGCACCAGCGGCAAACAATCAGCAGCGAGAGATTGGCAGAGATTATTGCTGGTTTGCGCCAGTTGCCAGCGGAAATTGAAAAGTATTTGGAGATTCAAGAACAGTATGTAGAAGAATTGTCCCACCAGTTTACAGAAACCCAAGATTTTATCTTTTTGGGGCGAGGAATTAACTTTCCCATTGCTTTGGAAGGGGCGCTGAAACTGAAGGAAATTAGCTACATTCACGCCGAAGGATATCCGGCGGGAGAGATGAAACACGGCCCGATCGCCCTTTTGGACGCGAAAGTGCCTGTAGTGGCGATCGCGATGCCAGGAAGCGTCTACGAAAAAGTGCTGTCTAACGCTCAGGAAGCGAAGGCGCGCGACGCCCGTTTAATTGGCGTTACGCCGAAGCAAGGTGTGGCGGAAGCCGATATTTTTGACCACATTTTGCCGGTGCCTTTGGTGGATGAATTGTTGTCGCCGATTGTGACAGTGATTCCGCTGCAATTGTTGGCTTATCACATTGCGGCGCGTCGGGGTTTGGATGTGGATCAGCCGCGCAATTTGGCGAAGTCGGTGACGGTGGAGTAAAGGAAGGAAGAAGGAAGAGGGAAGAAGGAAGAGGGAAGAGGGAAGAAGGAAGAAGGAAGAGGGAAGAGGGAAGAAGGAAGAAGGAAGAGGGAAGAGGGAAGAAGGAAGAAGGAAGATTAATTACTGAATTTCTCATTCCCAATTCCCAATTCCCAATGCCCAATTCCCAATAGGCAATGCCAATTCCTCAACTCAAAACTATTCCCTCTGGCTGACTCCGCAAATTGCGGCTAACAGCAACCAGCTTGTAGTATTGAGTCGGAAATCAAACAGCGTCACGTCTACAGTGTTAAATAGCGTACAGGCGACGAAAGCTAATAAATAACTGAAAAAAATTAGGCGATCGGCCGCTTTTAAATCTTGACAAACCACCTGATTTGTGCTATTAGTTATAAATTTTTGATGGAGCACTAAAGCATTTTCCGCTACTTCCTGTGTTGCTATTTGCTCGTGTTTAATATCCGCAGGAAAAAGCGGCCAATTCGCCAGCAGCAAAACACCCCTAGCCAAAACCCAACCAACTAAACCAAACAACAAAAGCGTTGCGGGTATTCCCGTTTCCGCAGTCAACATCAGTATCAAACTGTGAGGATGACCGAGCCATTCTTGCATTTGAGCTTGATAAATAGGCGTAAAATTTCGCAATCCCCAACCAGTCCAAGGACGCTGCTGAGTCATCGACCAAGCAAATTCCCACTGAGTAGTTCTCAAAGTAGCAGTTGGCCGATTTGGAAACATCTCGTCGGTGAGTCTAGCCCAAAAGAAAGCCGGAACAATTCTTCGTAAAGATTGCCGCAGTGGTTCCGGGCCAAAGGCAGACAAAAAAATTGTGCTAGCCACGCTCAAAACCGCAGCTAATAATTTTTTATAACCCGCATAAAGTGCAAAAGCCAAAACTGCCACAACTGCCAGTCCCCAAGCATTGCGAGAATTAGTAAAAATCAAAGCAACAGCATTTCCGCTCACTGCAAAACTTAAAAATAGGAATCTGTAATTGGGAATCTGTAATTGGGAATCTGGAATCAGCCGTTCATTAATTGTTTCTTTTTTTCCTCTTTCCTCTTCCCTTAAAATCTCGCTGTTCAATCCGTTCAATCCCTTAGAGTGCTCGTTCCCGAACCCTTCTTCCATCCACAGTCCCAGTGCTAAAATAAAAGCAATTGTCAGATAGCAAGCTAAAATATTAGCGTACATAAACACAGAAGCCATGCGGCCGGGGGGATTGCCTTTGGGTTCGAGTACCCAGCCAAAAACGGGCTGCAATTGATCGATGCCGCTCCAACCTAAAAATTGCTGTCCCAGACCTAAAATTATCACGGGAATTGAACTACTTACAATCATCCAAGACAATTGCCGCAATTGAGGCGAAGTTTGAATTAAACTGCTGAAAGCAGCAAACAATATAAAGAACGGCAAAAAATTGTACAATCCTAAAAAAGCCTCGCTGCGGTTGTAGGCAAAAACCGCTGTGATGACTAGCAGCGCGCTCAGAATTGCGAAGCCTCGATTCAGCGGGCGGCGACTAATTTGACGGAACTTTTGCTTGCAAGTGCCGGCCAATCCCAGGAATAAACTTAAAGCTCCCAAAATCGGAATTAAGGGAAAAATCAGCATCCCCACTTGAGCGAAATTCCAAGGGATTTGCAGGCGGCGATCGGGATGTTTTTGGAGTCGAGACTTGAGATTTTCGGCTGTCACTTTGGCAGCTAATTTCAACCGATTTTTGATATTCACCCACACTCCCAATCTCAAATTTCAAATCTAAAATCTACTATCGTTAAGCTAGTTCCCAAACGCATTCCGATCGCGTCAGGCGAATTTGAGCTAAGGCAAAAATGGTCGGGATAATCCGGCCGTAGTTCGTGGAAATCGATCGCCAACCCAAATCCGCGAAAAACCAAGTCCACATCACCGGGCCGATCAACGAAAATACGCTTCGCGTCGCACCGTAACGAGCCGCACTCACAGCCATACCGCGCCGTGCGGTCTGAATTGCGACATAATTTTGAAACTGGGTTGCTGCGGTTGCAGTGCCTGCAAGCACTCCTTGTTTTGCCATTTGATACGTGGCAAAATGCAGCGCAAATTGATTGGCCATTAGTTTGAGCAGCATTGGTTTTAAGATGGAACTAACAGCTAAAGCGCTGCCGCCTTTGAACAGTAAACCCAGCGGGTCTTTTTCAGCAGAAATTGGCAGGGGTTCTGAGAGTTTAGAATCAACGATCGCTCGCTGTACGCGCACTGTCAGCGCTTGCTGTTCGTCTGCCGGCAAACGCTTCCACGCCCGGCCCATTAAGTGCAGAAATACTTCTGCCTCTAAGTCGGTGGTTGACAACTGTTTGGGATAAGGGATTTTGAGATAGCGACAAACTTGAATTAGCGCTTGTCTGTAACTGACTTGTTGGGTTCGCCCTCTGAGTACCGTCAACCCGTCGGCTGCAAGATAGCGAAACCGCTGTTCTACGGCGTCGAGCCATGCTTGGCGATCGCGACTTTGTACGTCTATGGGTGCGGGGGTTTGCACGTAATCTAAAGGGTTAAACTTGCGGCTGAACAGAAGTTCTGTTAGTTGCTGCAATTCTTCTTCTGTTGTCAATTCTAGTGCTGCTCTGAGTTCGTCCAAAATTTTGCCCTCCCGTATTCGATTTTAGATTTTAGATTTTAGATTTTAGATTGCTGCTGATACACAACCATTGGGATTTAGGATTTACCCACTGTGGGATTTTTTTATCTGGTCTTAATCATGGATTCGTGCTGTCCTTTATTCTACTACTTGGTGCAGGGCGATGGCGTCGAGCCCTCGCCCGCGCTACGGATCTCAGGGTTTTGCCGCAAACTGAAATATTGCACTTAAACTTCCCCGCAGCCTTTAAGCTGATAACTAGACATCTAGTGAAAAGCAAGTCTTGGGCAGGCAGGATGCCTACTGCACAAGAGTTTTTGGAGATGTCTAATGACTGGTGACTACAGACTAATGACTAATTATGTTCGATGTTGCGGTGATTGGGGCGGGTATGGCGGGGCTGAGTTGCGCTCAACGGTTGCGTCAAGCTGGTTATTCTGTGGCGGTTGTTGAGAAATCTCGCGGTGCGGGGGGACGTGTTGCTACCCGCCGCGTACAGGGGACTAGGGCCGATCACGGGGCGCGGTATCTGGAACCGCAGGCGGATGCGGTGCAGCGGTTAATTGAGGCTTTGGTCGATCGGCACATCCTCAAACTCTGGACGGATTTTCTCTGGGAATTCAAACAAGGAGAAATGTTCTCTATTCCTAGTTCTTGTTATGTAGCGCCTGCTGGTATGAATGCTGTGGGTAAGTATCTGGCGGAGGGTTTAGAAATTTGGTTTGGCCGCCGCGTACAAGCTATTTCTACTAAAGATAACCAAACGTGGCATCTTTCCTTAGAAGTCACTGACAACAATTTAGACATACCTCAAGAATTGATTTCTAAGGCTGTTGTGGTGGCAATTCCTGCTCCTCAAGCTTTAATGTTTTTGGATGCGGAAATCGGTTTGTCGCCTGATTTTATTGACAAATTGCGTTCTGTAGAGTACGACCCTTGCATTACCGCTATGGCTGGCTATCCTGCGGTCAAACAGCAAGATTTGAGCACTCTAAATCCGCAGTGGAAATCTGTTTCTTTTGCCCATAATTCTGATTTAGCTTGGATTGGCTGGGACAGCAGCAAGCGGCTCGATCCGCAGCAGCCGGTGTTTGTGGTTCACAGCAGCGTAAATTTTGCTCAACGCCATCTAGAATCTGTTGATTTGGAAACTGTCGGTCGAGAATTGCTCGATCGCACTTCTGAATATTTAATGCCTTGGCTGAAACAGCCGGAATGGTTGCAGGTTCACCGCTGGCGCTATGCTTTTTGTCGAAATCCTTTGCCTGTTTCTTGTTTGGCGGCGGAGGGGACTTTGCCGCTGGTTTGTGCGGGGGATTTGTGCGGGGAAGGTCAAATAGAAGGTGCTTTGCGATCGGGTTTGGCGGCGGCTAATTGGGTAAATTCTCAGTTGCAAAATTTACCCTTAGATGCCAGGCTAAATTGGTAATATGGCTACAATTAAGGTATCGATTTTGCCTCTAACGTTATGATTGCCATCCCGTCTGGGTTTAGCCCCGAAGATTAACTTGCCCTCGAACGTGATAGGGAGCATGTCACTTTTGCAGTGAGTAATTATACTTATGAAGTTTTCCCCTGATTTCCAATTAACCCGTTCAAGTA
>NZ_JAUBRK010000110.1:0-11008 GCF_036701825.1 Microcoleus sp. MOSTC5
GATGCACCTTACTTGCTCTCCATTTTTGGACACCATACCTAATTTACCACTATTTGAGCCTTAACTGAACCGTATTGCTTTATATGATGTTATGTTAATTACTAATAAAACTGCTTGGTAGTAAGGGGTTTAGTCCTTATTGACTAATAGTTTCCCGATCCAGGACAGCAGTTCTCACTACAAACTTAATTATTTTTAGAACAGAAGTTCTCACTACAAACTTAATTATTTTTAGAACAGAAGTTCTCGCTACAAACTTGATTATTTTGAAGACAGAAGTCCTGACTTATTAATAGGCGAGCGGCAATAATTAGACTTTTTGCAAAAATAGATAATATGTGCGTTCATTTGCGTTCATCTGCGGTTAAAAACAGAAAATCCAGAAGTCTTGCAAAAAGTCTAACCACCAATCTTACTTAGTCTTGTCCAAATTCCGCGACTCCAACCACATAGGAATTGCAATCCAAGCAACTGCTAACAGCAATGCAAATACCGCAAATTGAGCCGCCCAAGCTACCAACTTCTCCAAAGACACAACTTGTCCCAAGAAGTAGGATAAACTTACCATTACAGATGCCCAACTGGCAGCACCCAGAATGTTGAACAGAGAAAATTTCCAAAAAGGCATTTCTGCAATACCCGCTAGGGGACTAGCAAAAATTCGCAGCAGTGCAATGAAACGGCCCAAAAAAACAGCTTTAGCTGCATTTTGGCTAAACTGTTCTTTTAAGTCAAACAGTTGTTCTTCCCGAAAGCGGAAAAATTTTCCCAGATTCAGCAGCAGCGGCCAGCCGCCGTACCTGCCGATCGCATAACCAAGGTTTCCGCCCACAGTCGCACCCGCGATCGCACTGCCGAGTACATACCAGTAATTCAGTTCCCCGCTGCCAGCTAAAAACCCGCCAGCAATCGTAATTGTCTCCCCTGGAAGAGGAACTCCCAAATTTTCCAGCAGAATTCCCAGAAATACTGCCCAGTAGCCGTAATCGCGCGCCAACTGCTGAATAGTCTCTAACGATAAAAACTCAAAAGACATTCGATACTGCCTTCGTAAACTTTTGCAAAGCTCAATACATTTATATATTGGCTCGATTCAGGCAATAGTGCAATCTTTCGCTGTGATGAAGAACACACTAAACTCGCGATCGCTCGCTAACCTAACAATTAGCCTTCCAGGCATAATAAATTAATATAGAATTGATGCGGTTGCCTTCCGCGCGATCGCTAGCCAGTTTCCTGCTAAATTTATCGCAACGGCTATCCCCACCGATTCCCACAAGGGCGATCGCCCTTCCTCCAACATACGCTGAAATCCCCTGATTCTTTCAACAGAATCAGCAACTGAACTCACTTATTCATACTTTACAATCCTAGGATAACTGCTATGGAATTTCCCAACTTCAACCAACCCATCATCCTCCAGCCTCAAAACTGCCTCGACTCCCAAGCAGGCAGCCTCCTCCAGCAACAGCTAGCAGAAATTGCGCCCGATCGCCATAAACTTTGGGTAATTGACATGGCCGACGTAGATTTCATCGACAGTTCCGGGATCTGCGCCTTAGTCGGCGGACTCAACGCCGCCCGCCACCGGGGATGTCGCTTCGTCATCTGCAACCTCTCAGCAACAGTCCGGCTAATATTTGAAATTACTCAACTCGACCAACTCTTTGAAATCTTCGACAGTTTCGACCAAGTTATCTCCGCTGAAACTCCGGCTCTAGTTGCTTGATTAAAACGATCTCCCAAGATCAAATCTCAAATCTCAACTTTCCCATTGACTTCAAATAACCGCAGAGCAAATTTTTATATCATAGATAGGCTTATTTGTCAAGCAATACCAATGACAGACAAATAAATCCGGTACTTGAATGCCGACAGAAGCGATCGCAGGTGCAGCCGGAAAAGGCCAAAGTCGATCGAAACAAATCCTTTCCCCTACGAACCCGAACTGCATCAAATAAGTAGCCGGTGGCGCATTTAAAAGATTCAGCAAGCGGTAAGCCAACTCATAAAGTTCCTGCCGCCAAAGATCCGACAAATGCACCGGTTGAGAGTAACTCAACTCGCCAGAGTGCTTGTCAGCTTCCGCACCGATCGCCTCAGCATAGAGTGGGCCCTTTGGCGTCAACACCACAGGCAGCCAAAAATTGCCATCGCCGACGGGTACTTGCAACTCCTGGGACACTCGATCGCGCGCCGCCCAAATATTGCTACAAAATCGAAACACGTCCCGACCCGGAAAAACCAGATGGGACGGCAGATCCAGCGTCAAAGGACAAACGATCGCCCCGCCCGGAGCGATCGCGCCAGAATTGAGTTCCGAAACCCCACAGATATTGACTTCTGTTAAATGATTAGATTTAGCGATCGTCCGCAACAGAGCTTCCGCCGGGCCTTTGTGGGCATCCGCCACAATCAAAACCTTAGACATTGCCAAAGCTCGGCATTTGAATGCCCCGATCGTCCTCAGCATCCACGCTCGGAAGATCCAGACCCTTAGCCTTGCGGCTCCGCACAGCGAGACGGTAAGTTACGCTTTGCAACTCAGTGTGCAACTGGCGGTTTTCCTTTTGCAGCTGATCCAATTTTTCCTTAATTGGCTCGATCCGTTCGGCAAACTTCTGGCGGTAAACCCCCGGCAATTCCTGAACCACCTGTTCTAACATCCGAGAACGATCCGTCAATTCCTGCACCGACTGCCGCAGTTGGTAAACCTCAGCATCCCGCTCCGCGATTTGTTCCTGATAAAAACTCACCTGTTCTTCAACAGCTTGCAGTTGTTCCCGCATAGCCTGCATTTGAGCTTGGTGGCGATCGGAAACCTCCGGCGCCGGCACAAAACTCGAATTTCCCTTCACCAGCCTGAAAAGTTCTTGAGACAACTGCTGCACCAATTGGTCGCGCATTTGCAGCTCTTCGGTGAGACGAGATACCTCTGATTGCAGTTCTTTTGAGCTTACAAGTTTAGTTTGATTCACGATGACTCTCAGCTTTTGCTATATAGTTTGTTTCTCTTTAAAAATATCTTTCCCTTACCGCAGAGGCAAGAGGCAGTTTAAAAGTTTGGAACCCGTGAGGCTAGATCGATCGATCGGCTAGAGGTCAAGGGTAAAGCTCAGTTTAACTCACATCAGGCACCCACGTCATCACTTTAGTTTCTTGCCACAGACCCACCTAAAATCCTAGATTTTTTGTCAATAAACCAGGTTTCTGAGCTTTTTATGAGAACAGTTCAAGATATCACGTCTAACCTATCGCAGCAGAAAGCACTTTGCCAGCTTCGTCCAAGGTGCTGCCAAAACAGATAATTCCGTCCTCGTGACCGGCCATCGCCAGAATTTTGCGCTCCGCCAAATTCTCCTCCTCAAAAAGTCTAGACATTTCTAAGGCCATTTGGGGAGTGCCGTAAGGTATTTCTTTTCTAGAAGTAGGAATCTTAAACAGCAGTTGCTGCCACAGCTTAGGATTGTGGACGTGAATTATGCCGCCCACATCCTGTCTCTGAAGGTACAGGGCCCCGTGAGTCAGTGACTCCGACGAAGCTGGTACGGGGCCCCGGCAGCCGAGGAAATTTTGTTCTAAGTTAAATTCGGTAACAGTGCAGTAGGATTCTGGCCCCAGAGTCCTCAAGTGTGCAGTCTGGGTTCCCGAAATCACGAATTGGCAAGAATTGCCGAGCCTGACGCTGACGTTCCCAAACCCTATGCCATTTTCGTAGACGCCAATTAATCCCCAAGAGTGGAGCCGATCGCGCCAGTCCATCAAATCTGCTATGTTCCGGGCAGCTACAGGGTCTGCCTCTTCCCAGTCACAGCGGTACTTAACGACTCCTTCATCCATCCATTTTCCTGCCAGAGCAAGCACGACAGACACGACCCAAGCTGAGACTTAATCTAACTTTTCAAACAGCTTTTTTTTGCCTGCTGCCTTCTGTCTCGGTCTATTAGTGCCTTAACAGGTCTACATTCCAGTGTCGCCGTAATTAGCAACCGACATTAGCAAAAAGTAAGCTACGACAAAAGAACAAATTATTCCAAAAATCATGGTTTTGCCTCTAGGTGATTACAAAAGTTCAAAATGAAAACGTAGGATTTCTGTAGGGGAGTGTGATTTCAGGCTCTTGCCTCATGAAGTTTCTGATGTGAAACTACATAACTTCCCTCAACAAGTAATGGATCTAGACTAAAGCATTTATACGGAGGTGATACACGTCCTAAGAGATATTTAACCACAAATTAGCGCTCGATCCGCTAACGCAGGTAAAAAACAACCGTAAATTTACTGATTCTTTATAATTACACATATATTTAAGCGAGAGCAACACAAAAATAAAATATTTTTTAGACAGTCTTGATTTTTTAGAAAGTCTTGGACGCAACTGGCAGAATCTTAGGGCGATCTAGGGTCGTCAACACCTTTGTCGATCGAGCAATTTTGAACCCTGATGCACCCTACAAGCTCAGAAACCGGGTTGACGATCGTAATATCATGTCCGGTACAATCACCGCAATTAAGCTCGGGTCGGCGGGTTCACCAAAATCTGTAGTAGTAGTATAAGTTATAGATTCAGTAAACCCGCGCCGACCGAGACCGGGATGGTCGATCGACCGAAGTTGATATAAGTCCTATTAACAAAAAAACAAGCCGATCGAGCAGTGACGGCCCAATCGGCTAAAGTCTTCTGTGGAGCGCGATCGCCCGCAGCCCTTTAAATGTGGAAGTGATACAAGATGCTGCCGTCGTCTTTAATTTCGCAATTGGCATTAAAGACTTCAGCTTGTTGGTTCAAAAAACGCTGAGCCACATCCGGCGACAGCCGCGTTTCCATCGCAAACCGCACCAGAGTGATTTCGCCGCGGCCTTCTTTGATCAGTCGGTACAAAGCACTTTGGAGCCTTTCGCTCTCTTCTCGCTGAAAAGCTGCTTTGTACCTCCAATCGGCCACCGAAGGAATCAAACCCCGGCTGACCAAAATCGCCAACAGCAAGCCAATTCCCAAAATCAGAGGCACTGTCGGATCGCTCGTGGGCGTCGCCACAATTTGCGGCACTGTAGCGGCGGCGAAACTGCTGACCATTTCTTTTTCCGAGGCTTGCGTATCCGCCATTGCAAGCTGAGTTTTGTTGTAAAAGTCTTGCTGCAGCTTCATTTGCTGCAACAGGCGAGCGCGCTCTCTTTCGTATTGGTCGAGTTTTTGCTGAGCTTGTTTCAGGTCTTGAGTGACTTGTGCCAAGCGTTGGTTGAGCGACTGATTGACTGATTGCCACCGATATCTGTTAATCAGGCGGCTTTTTTCAACCATGCCCTTCATCAACATATCCGCCGTTTGGATTGCTTGCTCCCGATCGAGCGAGCGATACCCAACAACAATCTCTAGGGGTTGTTCCGGCTTAGAAATTTTGACACTAGCATTTTGTCGAACTTGCTGGGGCGACAGCTTAACTGCATCTGCCACTGCTTTGACAACATTATCTGCCAGCAGAACCTCTGGGGTTAGTTGCTCTCCCTGTTTGAGAATTGTCGTGCCCGTGCTCGAAAATTTGACTGGCGGATTATTAGAAGTGAGAGTGCCTTGAGCCATGAATCCGGGGAGCGGGGCGAGGCGGTAGGCCAGGGCGCCTGAAATACCCATAATTACAGCAAAACTGCCTAAGGCAATCCATCTGTATTGATGTGCTGAAGATCTAAAACGTAAATTTCCCATTTTGATAGTCAAGTCATAACATTCGCTTGCCGGAGCTACTGCCAAACCCAAGAACGATCGTTTCTTTCTGGTTAGTTAAATTGACTGCTGAAAATTTTTTCAGTTTGTACCTAAAAGCTATTAGCTTTTGACAGTTGTCAATATTCACGATCCGAAAAAACCGATCGACCTTTTACTCGATCAGAGCTATAACTTCTGTTTTTGTCCTTAATAATTAATCTGTAACAAGGCTTCTGGAAGTCTACTGGCATCAGACTAGCACTCAGGCGTGCGAGCTCCTCGCCTCGCCGTGTTTGTTGACATTCAAAACTGTCTCCTTTTCACCCTTGGGAATCCTCCAATTATCTTACGTCTTGGCGTCTGGCGGACGCGGTTGAACAATAAAAAAAACCTTAAATACTTTGCCTAAAAACTTAACAAGCAAGAATTATACCATGCAGTTAAGAGTTTGCCGCAAATTAAAAAAAATTGTGGCTCTGGTCTCGCGGCCAGAGCCACATATTCACATAACAATTATGGTTCGATCGGTTGATGGTTCGATCGAGCCCCGGAGGCGAATGTTCAGAAGCCGATCGGCAAAATAAGACCCTCGCGGGCCATGACAGCCTTCGGAAAAGCGATTTGCACGTCTTCGGCGATGCGATCGAGAAAATCGTCTGTGTGAGCCGGATCGTGGTGAAAAATTACCACTCGTTTCACCCGGGCTTCCTTAGCCATTCTCACCGCTTCCTGCCAAGTCGAGTGTCCCCAACCCACCTTGGGAGACTTGGGATTGTGATATTCCTCGTCGGTGTACATCGCATCGTAAATCAGCACATCAGCGTCGAGGGCTAAATTGTAGACATTCTCATCTAGCCGATCGGGAAAATGCTCAGTATCCGAACAGTAAACAACTGATCGTCCCTGCCAAGTCACCCGATATCCCATAGCAGTATTAGGGTGATTCAGAGAACCCGTCCTAATCTCAATATCGTCCAGCATCATCGTCTGGTTGTGATTGAGTTCGTAGAAATTCAAATCTGCCTGCAAACCCATCAGCGGCACCGGCGAATTCGAGTGCAGCACCCGTTCGACAAAGTGCCTTTTCATGCAATCTCCATCCGGCGGAGTCGCCCCGTAAATATCAAAGCTATTGCCTCGGATAAAAGCTGGGGCGAACAGCGGGAACCCTTGAATGTGATCCCAATGATAGTGAGTAAAAAACATATAAGCTTGCACCGGCATTTCTTGCACCAACTGGTCTCCCAGCATCCGCAAGCCAGTTCCGCCGTCAAAAATCAAGCGTTTGCCAGCGACTCGCATTTCCAAACAAGAAGTATTGCCGCCGTAGCGAACAGTTTCCTGTCCGGGTGTCGGAACACTGCCCCGCACGCCCCAAAACTGTACTACAAAATCATCTATACCTTTTATTGATTCGGAGGGTTGAGGGCAATCAACGGGAGTTGCCGCTACTGAGGACAAGCTGATTTCCATTTTAAAATTCAGACTTTAAGGTTCCACATTGTCCGTGATGGCGCAGCAGGTGGTCGCACAACACTAAAGCTACCATCGCTTCCACCATTGGCACAGCTCTCGGCAAAACGCAAGGGTCGTGCCGCCCTTTGGCAGCCAGCAGCGTTTCTTCGCCTTCTCGGGTAACTGTGCGCTGCTGCTGGCGAATTGTCGCAGTTGGCTTGAATGCCGCCCGCAAAATGATATTTTCGCCGTTAGCAATACCGCCCTGAATTCCACCGGAGCGATTCGTGACTGTACGAATTACACCCTTGTCATCAGTATAGTATTCATCATTGTGTTCGCTGCCCTTGAGCAGAGTCCCGGCAAAGCCCGAACCAATTTCAAAGCCTTTGCTGGCCGGCAACGACATGATGGCTTTGGCCAAATCGGCTTCGAGTTTGTCGAATACCGGCATTCCCAAGCCTTTGGGTACGTTGCGGGCGACGCATTCGACTACACCGCCGATCGAATCTCCGCTGTCACGAACTTTTTCGATCAGTTCAATCATTCTTTCGGCGCATTCGGCATCTGGACAGCGGACTATATTGCTTTCTACTTGTTCTAAGGTAACAGTGTCCGGGTCGGCGACACATTCTAAGTCTTTGATGCGTTTGACGTAGCCGACTATTTCGACTCCTGCTGCTTGTTTGAGAATTTTTTTAGCGATCGCGCCTGCTGCTACTCTACCAATTGTCTCTCTAGCCGAACTTCGACCTCCGCCTTGCCAGTTACGAATTCCGTACTTGGCATCGTAGGTAGCGTCAGCGTGGGAAGGGCGGTAGGTAGTCGCCATTTCGCCGTAATCTTGGGGGCGAGTGTCTTGATTGCGGACTAAAATTGCGATCGGCGTCCCCAAAGTTTTGCCTTCAAACACCCCCGACAGAATTTCGCAGGTATCTGCTTCTTTGCGGGGCGTGGTAATTTTGCTTTGGCCGGGGCGGCGGCGATCGAGTTCGGCTTGAATTTCCGATGCGTCGATCGACACCAGGGGCGGGCAACCGTCAATTACTACTCCCACACCGCCGCCGTGAGATTCCCCAAATGTCGATATCCGAAATAAATGCCCAAAGGTATTGCCCATTATGCTTTTGCCTGAAACTTGATAAATTTTACTTTAACTGGAAGATAGATTTCTTAAATATAGATTTAGTGTGTTTTTGAAGAAAATAGCATTGGCTGGGAGAGTCAGAGAGAAGTTTTGTAGGGGCGATGCCAAGAGTGCTTGCCCCCGATGGAGAGTGGGGTAGGGGGATAATTGTGAAAATATTCCCTCTTCCGAATTCCCTCCGACTTCTTCCCTCTTTTTATCCTGAGCGAAGCCGAAGGGCTTTCTTCCTTCCATCCGTTACAAAATCCGTTACAAAATCCGTTGCCGAACTTCCTTCTTCTTTAATCTTCGTGTTCATCAAAAGGATCTCTCAATTCCTTAGAGGGAGGGCCGAAAGCCGTGTATATCGAGAAACCGGTGATTGCCACCAGACACACACCGAGAGAAATGCCGAGAACTGCTGCGGGTTCCATATTTTTGATCGATTATGAGTGCTCCACTCTATAATATTACAAAAAATAACAATTCGTCTGAAAGTCTAGTGCTTTTAGGCGCGGTACGGTATGGCAGCGAAAAAGGGGAGAGGGCGAGAGGGGGAGATCGTTACTATTGAGAGTTCATTAAACTGTCACGCATTCAAATTATATCTTTTACGGCGAGGTCGAAAAATCCTCAAATCCTCGGACAATCTGCCTGTCTCCAGCTCCCCCACTCCCCCTCCCCCGCTCCGGCTCCCCCAGTCTCCCGCACTTCTGAGAAATTGCGATCGCAATTAGCGGTAGAAATATGTCAAACTTTTCTGTAGAGATTCATTGCAGGTGACTTATGGCACAACGGACTTGGTTAGGAGATATACTCAAACCCCTTAACTCAGAATACGGCAAGGTAGCCCCTGGCTGGGGAACCACGCTATTGATGAGCGTGTTCATTGGACTGTTTTTCGTGTTCTTGTTGATTATTTTGCAAATCTACAACTCTTCGCTGATTCTGGAGAATGTGGATATGGATTGGTCGAGCCTAGGCCGCTAAAAATTGATCGCAAAACAGTAAGGCTAAAAGTAAAAGCTGAGGGTTGAGGAGAAAGGGTAAAAGCTAAGTTTTCCCGTTTTTCCTTACCCTTTCCGATTACTTTTGGCATAAATAAACAAGAAGTAACTAAACAAATTGCAGGAGAAAAACCATGAATATTTTTGGCATTGGTTTGCCGGAAATGGCCGTTATTTTTACGATCGCCCTATTGGTATTCGGGCCGAAAAAATTACCAGAAATCGGCCGGAGTATGGGGAAGGCAATTCGGGGATTTCAAGACGCTTCGCGGGATTTTGAGTCGGAGTTCACCCGGGAAGCCAAGCAGCTAGAAGAAGCAGTAGCAACTAGCAGCAAACCGGAAACTGAAAAACTCGCGGCGGCTACTCCCAAGGAAGATAGCACAGACAGTTAAATGAACAACACTCAGAAGTCGGAAACACCAGCGGAGTTAGTGATTCCCCAGCTAATCGTTGGTTTGGGAAATCCCGAACCTAAATACGATCGCACCCGACACAACATAGGCTTTAATGCTGTCGATGCCTTGGCTAAATCTTGGCAGATTTCCCTGTCGGAAAATCGCAAATTTCAAGGCATATTTGGCGAGGGAAACCGGCCGCGGGGACAGAAAATCCGCTTGCTGAAACCGCTTACTTACATGAATCTGTCGGGTCAATCGATTCGGGCGGCGACGGATTGGTACAAAATACCTGCGGAGTCTGTGTTAGTAGTATACGACGATATGGATTTGCCGATCGGGAAATTGAGAATGAGGCTTGCCGGTTCGGCCGGCGGACACAACGGCATGAAATCGACAATTTCTCATTTGGGCACAGACAAATTTCCCCGCTTGCGGATTGGCATCGGCAAACCTCAAAACGATGCTGCTAAAAATGAGAAAGATACGATTTCTTTCGTTTTAGGAAAATTTTCCTCAGAGGAAAGTCAGTTAGTAGAGAAAGTGCTTAAACTGGTTGTAGAAGCTGTGGAACTGAGTCTGCACCAAGGAGTAGAAAAAGCCATGAGCCTTTACAATAGTCGCACAATTGCAGAAACAAACGCGGAAACAAAAAGGTGAGTTCGAGACGTTTGCCAGAAACAACTGCATATGTCCGGGTTACTGGCCAATCTTGGCAAAAAGGCACGATTGAGGGTGAAGTGACTGCCGGCAATTTTGAGTGGCAGTTTCAGTGGCGTTTCACGTCAGAAAAAACACTGATACTTGAGCCTTCTCAGGGTAGGGCATTGATTCAGGAACCGCTGCACCGTTTTCTGGAAAAATGGGATTATCAATTAGAACCAGGTGGCGATTATTCGTTTACGGTTCGGGCTGAGTTTTAAAATGTTGGTAATGGGAAATGCGGAAAAGGTAATCGGGAATAAAAACTTCCTCTAATAGGATATCCCGATTCCAGTAATTCTTTAAATAATCACGGGAAATGGCTGTAATGGGGAATTGGGAAATGGTAATCGGGAAGGCAAACTTTCTCTAGTAGGAGTTCCCGATTCCAGTAATTCTTTAATTAAAGCAGGTGGCGTCGCTTCTCGGTAAGCCCCGCAATAATACATTGTCAAAACAGCTTTGTAAGCCCAGTGATTGGAAGGTACATCGCTAAAAGGATTGGGCAGGGTTTCAGCCTGATTCTGCACGCAAGCATTGGGGTCTTCTGGGTTTGCGGTGTAAACTGTATAATATATGAACTTTATGCTAGAGGCTAAGCTCATGGATTTTCATC
>NZ_JAUBRK010000111.1:0-10942 GCF_036701825.1 Microcoleus sp. MOSTC5
TATTTGCCAAAATGGAATTACCGTGCTGTTCCGACAATTGAGTAAATAGTGAAGTTATTAAATTTTCATTCCTTAGCAAATTCACACATTAAATGTCATCAAGAAAATTAACAATCAAGACTGATATTAATTTTCCGTGAAGCTGCAACAGATTCATCTTGTAGAGGCGCGTTTAGCAAGTAATTCATTTCAAAAAGCGACAATTCCACTACAAAAGTTGCCCTTTTACGGTTCGATAGCTAACAGTTCTTCTGCTACCAATCCTTTCTGAATTGCGAGTACAGCAGCTTGAGTGCGATCGCGCACTTCTAACTTTTGCAAAATTGCGTGCACGTGAACCCGCACAGTCCCCGGAGCAATGTACAATATTTGTGCAATCTCCTGATTGCTTTTTCCCCCCGCAACTAAAGCTAAGATTTCTTGTTCTCGCTTCGTCAGCGGATTCTCTAAAAGTTCCGACTTCAAGCCATTTTTCAAAGGTTCGGGATTAGCAAAAACTGCCCGAATTTCCGAAGTCGCGGCCCGATCCCACCACGAAGCGCCCGCCGCTACCGATCGAATTGCCAAAACCAAAGTTTCCGCTGCAATTCCTTTTAGACAATAGCCTTGAGCACCCGCCCCAATCAATCTTTCAATTAAGGATTTTTGCGAATGAGAAGTTAAGATTAAAACGGGAATTGCTGGATGTCGCTGTTTAATTCGGCGGCACGCTTCAATACCCCCAATTCCCGGCAAACCGACATCGAGAACTACCACATCGGGCAAGTGTTCCTGAGTCAATTCTACCGCCGTTTCGCCATCTTCCGCTTCAGCAATTACTTGCAAGCAACTTTCTTGCTGCAACCGCGTTTGCAGCCCCAACCGAAACAGTTCGTCGTCTTCAACTAAGAGAATTCGCAAGGGATAAAGTGGTTTCATTTCTCTGGGATAGCAGGGAGTCTAAATCCAAATAAAGCGCCTAGAGGCAATTTATTTTCTGCCCAAATTATACCGCCGTGGGCGTCAATAATTTGGCGAGATAAGTATAACCCCAATCCCGATCCTTTGGCTTGCCGGTCGCTGTGTCCTTGATAAAAACGCTCGAACAAGTAGGGCAGTTCATCGGCGGTAATTCCCAAACCGCTATCGATAACTTTCACCACCTGATAACTCGAATAAGATTCCATGACTATTTCTACTTTGCCACCGCGAGGAGAATGGTTGATGCCGTTTGTGAGCAAATTAACAAAAACGCGCTGGAGTTGCACGGCATCGCCATTTACCCACAAAGAGCGACGGAAATCTGAGTCCCCGTAACTCATATTAATGTAAACCCGGCGCGCCGCCGACAAATGGATGAGTGTTGCGATTACTTCTTCTGCCAAAGCTACTAAATTTACGGGAGCAAGTTGCAGTTTTAAACCCTCGGCATCGTTGCGGTAAACATCCAGCAGCGTTTCTACTAATTGTAGTGACATTTTGTGCGATCGCGCCATTGTTTCGAGAACTTTTTGCTGAGTGGCGGTGACATTCCCAAATTTTGCTGACTGAAAAGCTTTAATTGTTTCGATCGCCCCCAGCATCGGCGTTTTCAAGTCGTGACTCAAAGTAGAGACAAAATCTTCTCGGATGCTTGCTAGCTGCTGCTGCGACTGCAACTCAGCTTTAGCGATCGCGATCGCTTCTTGGTACTGCTGGTTGCGATCGCTCAAATATCCCGTTACCCCTAAAGCCATGACTGCGATCGATCTATTTGCGACAGTGGCTAGGGCGATCGCTTCTCCAGGAGGAATAAACAAATTTAACAGCGTCAAAGCTGCCGATAGCAGCGTAATTTGTAACTTACCCAACCGACTCAATCGCGAATTGGCCAGTAAAATCGGGCCCGTATACAAATACCCAAACAGATACTCCGACGGCGTAGTAAATTCCAGCAGTGCAACAATCGCAAATAAAATTGCGATCGACCACCTCCCCCGCAGATACTTCTCTTGAATTGCCAGGTTTTTTTTAATTGTCAATAAGCTTTTCAACATCCTCAATTAATCCCTTTTAAATTTTATATTTACACTCAACTCTCGGCATTCTACCTTTCTTAAAACTCTCTTGTCTATTGTGGCGCAAAAAAACAGCGTTTAGATAGCATCTATATCTGCAAATATAGATGCTTAACAGTATTTAAACACTTGTCTATTAGTAAATAGATACACCAAAACAACATAACTTGTAAACACCAACTTATACCTCTAGGGTAATTATCAATAATAATAGCTTTAAGTATAGTAATTAGTAAGAGTCAACCGCATTTTGTGCCGAGTAGAAGTCATATCATATATGAGCTTTGCAGAACCAAAACTTATCCAAGTTGCCATCCTATTCAACAGCAGTTATTGTGGCATGGCATTAAAAGATATACAATTGCTCAATAGCGGTCAGTGCTTGGGGTTAGCAAGAAAAGGGCGAGTAATTTTAGCTAGCGAAAACCCGGTTATCTATTACGGAGATTGCATCTTAGCAGTAGCATTGAATTCGGCAAACGCCCCCGAACTATATGTTACCTTGAAGAAAACTCACCCGGTTTTGTGGACTTCTTTTAGAAGCCCTTTCCCAAGTAGTGAAGCGTATTTATCCAACGAGGACTTTTTGGCTCAATTATGCTGCAAGGATTAATTCAAATCGCATTAACGCTAATCATTTTAGTAGCGATATCGCCTTTGTTTGGTAAATACATGGCGCGGGTGTACATGGGAGAAAAAACCATCCTCGACCCCGCCATCAAACCTGTAGAACAACTCATCTATACCGCCGGCAATATCCGTGTTGTTGGTTCGATGACAGGTTGGCAGTATGCCCGATCGCTATTCTACAGCAATGTAGCAATGGGCATATTTGTTTTCCTAATTTTAATGCTTCAAGGAGTGCTGCCTTTAAATCCTACCAGCCTAAGTACCCCAACCTGGGATACTGCGCTGCACACAACTATTTCATTCCTCACAAATACCGACCAACAGCATTACTCCGGCGAGACAACCTTCAGTTACTTATCCCAGTTAACTCTGGGATTTTTAATGTTTACCTCAGCCGCTACTGGTTTAGCAGTAGGGATTGCCTTTATTCGGGGCTTAACCGGCCGCCCCCTGGGCAACTTTTACATCGATTTAATTCAATCAATTACCAGGATTCTGCTGCCAGTTTCTTTGATAATAGGCTTACTTTTGCTAATTTCAGGAGTGCCGGAAACCCTTGCCGGGCCGGCCGTTGCCCGTACCTTAGAAGGCGGCACGCAAGTAATTGCTCGCGGCCCAGTTGCTCACTTTGAAAGTATCAAACAACTCGGAGAAAATGGCGGTGGATTTTTTGCCATGAACTCGGCTCACCCCTTTGAAAATCCTAGCCCTTTTACTAACTTGCTGGAAACACTAGCAATGCTTTCTATACCAGCAGCTATGATTCACACCTACGGCAGATTTGCCAACAACAAAAAGCAGGGATGGCTGATTTTTTGGATGGTTTTTGGCATCTACGTTGTCTTGATTGGTATTGCAGCAGTCGGTGAGTTTCAAGGCAATCCTCAAATCAATAATTTGCTGGGTTCGCAGCAGCCTAATTTAGAAGGCAAAGAGGTTAGGTTTGGCTGGGCAGAGACTGCACTTTGGGCTGTCACTACAACAGGGACAATGTGCGGGGCTGTCAACGGAATGCACGATTCTTTAATGCCTCCCGGTGGTTTTGCTACTCTGTTTAATTTGTTTCTGCAAATCGTTTGGGGCGGACAGGGAACGGGAACGGCTTACTTATTTATTTACTCGATTTTGAGCGTATTTCTTACGGGATTGATGGTGGGGAGAACGCCGGAATTTTTGGGACGCAAAATTGAGAAACGGGAAATAGTTTTAGCCAGCGTTGTTTTGTTGATTCACCCGATCGCAGTTTTAATCCCCGGTGCAATTACCCTCGCCTTTACCGACAGTTTGAGCGGCATCAGCAACCCGGGATTTCACGGCATTTCCCAAGTTATGTACGAATACGCTTCGGCGGCGGCTAACAACGGTTCTGGTTTTGAAGGATTGGCTGACTCTCAACCCGCACCGACAGGAATTTGGTGGAATTTAAGCACCTGTTTTAGCTTGCTGTTGGGGCGCTACGTTCCAATTATTGCCCTGCTGCTTTTAGCTGACAGCATGACGAACAAACAACTGGTTCCCGAAACAACGGGCACTCTCAGAACCGATTCAGTTTTGTTCACCAGCGTCACCGCAGGAGTAATCATAATTCTGGGCGCGCTGACATTTTTCCCAGTTCTAGCTTTAGGGCCAATTGCCGAAGGATATGAAATTAGCAGCGGCAAGTTTGAACCTGCATCGATAACTGTACCCACAACACCTTTAGCAACACCAACTCCTCCACCTCTGTAGCGAAAATCCTCAACCTCACTCTTCTCTTTCTCTGTGTTCTCTGTGGTTCATTAAAAATCCCCAATCGACATGACCTCTTCCCATACTCCAGATTCCCCAAAAAAACCTGCTAGAGGCTCTCGCCAGTCTCGCAAGCACACGCCGAAAGCAAATACTAAAGGTCTTTATCAAAGAGCTTTTAAAGAAGCTTTTGTCAAGCTAAACCCGCGGGTGATGCTGAAAAATCCGGTGATGTTTGTGGTGTGGGTTGGCACAATTGTGACTGCATTATTAACGATCGATCCGGCGCTGTTCGGCCCAGTTCCCGGCGAAAATCAGAGAGTTTTCAACGGTTTAGTAACGTTTATTTTGTTCTTCACTTTGGTATTTGCTAATTTTGCCGAAGCGGTGGCGGAAGGGCGCGGCAAAGCGCAAGCAGATGCGCTGCGATCGACAAAAGCCGACACAACAGCCCGCAAACTCCTACCAGACGGTTCAATTCAAGAAGTTAGTTCGACATCCCTGAGACGCGGCGACCAAATTAAAGTGATCGCAGGCGATGTCATTCCTTCCGACGGCGAAGTGATCGCAGGTGTGGCATCTGTAGACGAATCTGCGATCACTGGCGAATCCGCGCCGGTGCTCAAAGAACCGGGTTCGGACATCGCCAGTTCGGTCACTGGCGGGACGCGCATCCTTTCCGACGAACTGACGCTGCGGGTGATGGCCGACCCGGGTAAGGGGTTTTTGGACAGGATGATCGCGCTGGTAGAGGGCGCAGAACGATCGAAAACGCCGAACGAGATCGCGCTGACGGTGCTGCTAGCGGTGCTGACGCTGGTGTTTTTGATTGTGGTATCGACCATTCCGCCCGTGGCAAATTACGTGAAAACCCCTGTGGGCGTAGTGACGCTGATTTCGCTGCTGGTGGCGCTGATTCCAACTACCATTGGAGGTTTGCTGAGCGCGATCGGCATTGCGGGGATGGATCGCGTCGCTCAGTTTAACGTGATAGCGACATCTGGACGCGCCGTGGAGGCTTGCGGCGACGTGAATACGCTGATTTTGGACAAAACGGGGACGATCACGCTGGGGAACCGTTTAGCCGAGGAATTCATTCCGGTAAACGGTCACTCGCTGGAGGAGGTTGCGAGTGTAGCCCTTGCTGCTAGCCTGTTTGACGATACTCCAGAGGGAAAGTCGATCGTCCGTTTGGCTCAGAATTTGGGCGCACAGGTAGATTTCGATCGCACCAACGCCACGGGGCTTGATTTTTCCGCAAAAACGCGGATGTCTGGCACGGATTTGCCCGATGGGACGGAGGTTCGCAAGGGTGCGGTGGATGCGGTGAAGGGTTTTGTGCGATCGCGCGGCGGCAATTTCGGGCCGGATCTCGATGAAGCTTACGAGCGAGTTTCCCGGCTTGGAGGCACACCTTTAGCTGTTTGTCAAGGCAGCGACACCTACGGCATTATCTATTTAAAAGATGTCATCAAACCGGGAATTCGCGATCGGTTTGACCAACTGCGAAAAATGGGAATTCGCACCATTATGCTCACCGGAGATAACCGAATTACAGCATCAGTAATTGCCGACGAAGCAGGCGTTGACGACTTCATTGCCGAAGCAACTCCCGAGGACAAAATCGACGTAATTCGCAAACAACAAGCAGAGGGCAAATTAGTCGCAATGACTGGAGACGGAACCAACGACGCACCCGCACTAGCCCAGGCAAATGTAGGACTCGCGATGAATTCTGGAACCCAAGCCGCGAAGGAAGCTGCGAACATGGTGGACTTGGATTCTGACCCCACAAAACTAATTGATTTAGTTACAATCGGCAAACAATTGCTGATTACTCGCGGCGCGCTGACCACCTTTTCCCTAGCCAACGATATTGCTAAATATTTTGCAATTATTCCCGCCATGTTTGCCCCCGTCGGCGCTTTAAACGTCATGGGTTTAGCCAGCGGTCAATCGGCAGTTTTGTCTGCATTAATTTACAATGCTTTGATTATTCCTGCTTTGATTCCACTAGCATTAACTGGTGTAAAGTTTAGACCTTTGAGCGCCAATCAACTGTTGCAGCGGAATATTTTAATCTACGGATTGGGAGGAGCAGTCGCGCCGTTTATTGCTATCAAAGTTATTGATGTTTTGATTGCCGCCGTTGGGCTAGCATAGATCGGGAAAGCACGACACGGATTTTGACACGGATACACGGATTAATCTCGTTCCCCGGCTCTGCCTGGGAACGCATATCCAAAGGCTCTGCCTCGATTTTTTCGCTCGACAGATGTAACGGATTAATCTCGTTCCTGGCTCTGCCTGGGAACGCATATCCAGAGGCTCTGCCTCGATTTTCCCCAAAAAATCATCCAAGAGAAAGACAGATATTTATTCCCAAAATAAGGAGAATTCATGAAACGGAATGATTTGCTGAATGATATTTTTCCCAGAGATTTCCAAGAAATTATTGAGTTAGCGCAAATGCTTTGGCAGCGCCACCCAATCCCGGTGCAGCTATTTCTTATAATGTGTTTCAATGCGATAATTGCCCCCGCTGTTTACGCGGTTGGGGGTGAAGATTTGACCCGAAAAGCTGTCTGGGGTTTAAGTCTCCTGGGTTTGGTGATTATCGCCCTTTCTATTTACCTGTTTGTAGTCATCTTTCAGCCGGAAAGATTTTAGTCAATAATTAACCCTTAGCAAATAACCGAGCGAGGTAATTTATGAGAGAAATAATTAGAGCGATTCGCCTTACCCTGGTTTTGTGGGGAATTACAGCCATTATTTACCCTTTAATCTTGCTAGTAATTGGTCAAATTGCCTTCAACTCGCAGGCAAACGGCAGTTTAATTACTAAGCAAGGAGTTGTCGTTGGTTCCTCCTTAATAGGTCAGCCTTTCAGCTCTGATCAATATTTTTGGAGCCGCCCCAGCACCACAAATTACAGCAGCTTTGCAACCGAAGATTACGCTCCCACAAAGGCAGAAAACTTAAGTCAAACAACAGGTATTTCGGGAGCTAGCAACCTTGCCCCCAGTAACTCGGATTTGCTGAAGCGAGGTAATGAGAAAGATGGTTTTCAGGGCGTGCAAGTTGAATTGGATCGTCTCAACAAAGCTGGTATCAAACCGACTGCTGATTTAGTCTACACCTCTGGTTCTAGCCTCGATCCGCACATTAGCTTAGAGGCAGCTCGATCGCAAATTCAGCGGATAGCAACGGTGCGATCGCTCAATTTCAATCAAGTAGAAATGTTGGTAGCTAAAAATACGGATGGCAGATTTCTCGGCATTTTCGGCGAACCGGGAGTTAACGTCCTCAAACTTAATTTGGCTCTCGACGCTTTACAATAGTTTACAACAGTCGGCAGTCATCGATCATAAACTGACTGATGACTGGAGATTGACTAACTACCCACTACTTAGGTATGATTCACTCTAGCGAAATCACCAACAATCCAGACGCGGTTTACGCCCAACCGAACCGCACTTACGATCGCACCCCCCGCCGGGGAAAGCACAAAATATTTATCGGCATGGCCCCCGGTGTCGGCAAAACTTTCCGAATGCTAGAAGAAGGACACAGGCTCAAATCTGAAGGCATTGATGTGGTAATGGGACTGTTAGAAACTCATGGACGGAAAGAGACAGCAGCTAAAGGCGAAGGACTGGAAGTAGTGCCGAGAAAACAAATGCTGCGTGGCGGAAAAGTGCTAACCGAAATGGATAGTGAAGCTGTCATCGAACGCCGCCCCCAATTAGCATTAATAGACGAACTGGCTCATACAAACATTCCGGGTTCTCTGCGAGAAAAACGATATCAAGATGTCGAAGAAATTCTGAAAGCTGGAATTGATGTTTTCTCCACTCTCAACATTCAGCACATAGAAAGTCTCAACGATTTAGTAGCTCGAATTACCGGAGTTGTCGTGCGAGAGCGAGTGCCCGATCGCGTCCTCGAAGATGCTGACGAAATAGTCGTTGTGGATGTCACGCCAGAAACTTTAGAAGAAAGGTTGCTAGAAGGCAAAATTTATGCTCCCGAAAAAATTGAACAATCTTTAGAAAACTTTTTCCAGCGCCGTCATTTAATTGCTTTGCGAGAACTCGCCCTGCGAGAAGTCGCAGACAATGTGGAAGACGATGCAGCAACTTTAAAAGGTCAATCTTGCAACATTCACGAACGAGTTTTAGTGTGCATCTCGACTTATCCCAATTCCTTGCAACTGCTGCGGCGGGGCGGGAGGATTGCTAGCTACATGAATGCCCCATTTTATGCTGTGTTTGTCAACGATCCAGACCGATTTTTAACAAAAGCAGAAATCTTGCACGTTGAAACTTGTGAGAAACTCTGTCAAGAATTTAAGGGGCAATTTTTGCGGGTAAACGGCACTAATATAGCTAAAGCGATTTCGGAGGTAGCTAAACAGTATCGGATTACTCAAATTGTGATCGGCGAAAGCCAGCAATCCCGCTGGAGATTGCTGCTGCGGGGTTCTTTGACTCAACAGTTAGTGCGATCGCTCAAACACGTAGATTTGCACATCATCGCTACCGAAAAAAGTGGTCTTTCTAATTAATTATTAGTCATCAGCCCTTAGTCATTAATCATTAGTTATTAGTCAGATGTATAAAATAAACAATTCCGGTCGATTGTCAGTCACGGAGTTTACGGCGCAACAAGACAAAGCCCGCAGCAGCAGGCTAGAAGCATCAAAAATTTGGTATAACAACTGCAACTTTCGGAGGATATCTGAATCTAGCGGGCGGTAGATGTCCCAGAAGCTTTTATCTGTAAAAATCGCATTTGGTAAACCTGATTAAAAGTGCGATCGCTATGGTGGATGATTACATTCTCAATTTGCTAGTTATTGGCATCCTCCTGCTGACCGTTACCTTGGGTTCCGGATGGATTTCAGGATTGCCGGTGTCTTATGCCTTAATTTATCTAATTGTCGGTATCGGATTGGGGCCCTATGGCGTCAAGCTGATTGACTTGCGTCCCGACGCTCTATTTTTACAAAGACTTACAGAATTTGTAGTTATTGTTTCTCTGTTCAGTTGCGGCTTAAAAATGAATCGCCCGCTACAATTTTGGGCTTGGAATTCTACAGCGCGGTTGATCGGTTTTTTAATGCCAATTTCGATTTTTGCGGTGGCTGCTGTCGGTCATTGGTTGGTGAAATTAGATTGGGGGGCGGCAATTTTATTGGGAGCAATTCTCGCTCCCACCGATCCTGTTTTAGCCTCAGAAGTTCAGTTAGCAAATATAGACGATCGCGATGAATTGCGCTTTGGTTTAACATCCGAAGGCGGTTTGAACGATGCTTTAGCTTTTCCCTTCGTTTATTTCGGCATTTATGCACTAAAAGATAACAACTGGCCGAACTGGTTTTCGCAGTGGGTAGCAGTTGACTTGATTTGGGCGACCGCCACAGGTATCGTTATGGGAATTGTAGTAGCTAAAGCAGTCACCTGGATCGATCGCCAACTCCAACGCTATCGACCGGCCGATCAACTAATGGAAGATTTCATTGCTCTCAGCACAATTCTGCTCACATATTCCCTTACCGAAGTAGTCAACGGCTACGGATTTCTCGCAGTTTTTGTAGCAGGAATTGTGATGCAGCGGAGTTACCGCAACCCAGAAAAACCGCTTTCCCAACTCCACTTTACCGAGCGCATTGAAAAGTTAATGGAAATAGCAACTATTTTACTATTAGGTTCGCTTTTGCGCCTAGAGCCTATGTTGGCCTATGGAGGATACTCCCTATTAGTAGCTGGATTGTTGATTTTTTTGATTCGGCCTGTGGGAGCTTGGATCAGTACGATCGGCAGCCCTTTACATCCCGTTAGCCGCTGGCTGTGCGGTTGGTTCGGCATTCGTGGTGTCGGCTCTATCTATTATCTTACCTATGCTTTTGGTAAAGGTTTGGAAGGGGAAATAGCGGAAAAAATTGCCTGGATTACCTTTACAACCATCGTGATTTCTGTGATTGTGCACGGCATTACTTCAACCCCATTAATGAACTGGTACGAGCGCCGAATCAAACCTAAAGTACCGGATTTAATTTAATTCTGTAAGGTGCGTGACTTTAATAGTCCTGGACGCAACGGTCACACAACAATCGACTTGTAGGGTGCCTCAGGCGAAATTCTCTAACGGCGATCGGGAATTTCGGGAGCTGACGCACCTTACTATATAATCTAAAATCGACTTGTAGGGTGCGTCAGGCGAAGCTCTCTAACGACACCGAAAGAAAAGAAGATTATAATTTTTTGGATAACTCTAATATAAACGTTCGCCGAATCAAACATGGATAGATTTGAATTTCAGCTAGCAATGCTGCAAAAAGGAGCAGAGGAACTAGAGAAAAAAATAGCTAACTTCACAACAATTCTGATGCAATTAAAAACTGCGGCAATTACCATTTGGGTAGCGTTGATTGGTTGGGTGTTTGCCAGCAAAATAGATGCGTTGGTTCCCCTAGGGCGTCGGTTCAGTATTAGGAGTTGACAAAAAAGACTGAAAATGATATGTGAATTGAGAAGCCTGTTAAA
>NZ_JAUBRK010000190.1:0-1133 GCF_036701825.1 Microcoleus sp. MOSTC5
TAAATACTTGCTCTACTTGAATTGATGCTCCTTTTTTCAAACGAGTAATTAAGTGGATATCTCGTTCAATTAATTTGAGCCAAAAGCTAAAATGATAAAATCCTCGATCCAGTAAGAGTAAGGTTTTACTTGGCACCAATTGCAGGATATTTTCTTCAAGCTTAACATCAGAACTTCTGGGGTTTTCCAGAAACCAAATATCGACAGGGAGCCTAGTCATTACATCTATGACTGTTGCCATTTTTCCTGCCAACTGCCCTTTTGGTATATTTTCCAGGCTTTTGAGTTTACAAAACAATGCTTCGAGCGTCGAGCTATCTACTATCCAAATTCTCGAAAATTTGGTCAAAGCAAATTGAATGCTTTCTGGTAGAGGTCGTTGTTTTCTCTGGTACCAAGCAGTTCTTAAACTTGGCAATAAATTTTTGAAGACTCCCTCAAATAATGTGGCAGGAAAACTTAAAAACCTTTGAGACATTGCTTGTTGAGTGACTGTCGTCGGTCGGCACCACAAAAAACCTGATCTTGCTAGCATTCTTGTGAGTTCTGTCACCCCTGCTACATCTCGCCACAGTAGAGTTAATACTGCTGCTACCATCAACGGTAGGTTAAGAATTCTCCCTCGTAAACCCAGTTGACGGTAGTAATTTTCTTGTGAGGTGATGGCTGGTGTTAATAATGCCGATAGTTGCGAGGCAATCGTCTCATCTTCCACCATCGGTCTTGTGGTTTTTTTGGCGTGGTCGCGGTTGGTTTTTTGATTCTTGGCCATATTTATTGACCTACACAATCGCTCAATTATTTGTCAATTATATCGTTCGATCGTACCAACGCTAGCAATCGATCGTGCTCGGCTCAACGCTGCCGTGCGCTGGCGGTGCAACTATTATCGATCACCCGCCATTATTATCGATCGCCCGCCACTGTTATCGATCGTCCGCCACTATTATCGATCGCGGTGCAACGCCAATCGAGTCCACAACTTATTAATAATGATAATCGCTGTGGGTGAGAGAGTCCGCCTGCGGCGGACTCTCTCACCCTTACCCTATTTGATTATCATTATTATTCCATAATATTTCTATCCCAAGAGGTATTGACAAAATCTACTCCTTTCTAACTTGTTACCAATG
>NZ_JAUBRK010000191.1:0-1133 GCF_036701825.1 Microcoleus sp. MOSTC5
TGAAATGTCAAGTACATTGATATTCACTCATTTGTTTATTATACCTTGCTTGTGTTATTAAATTTTCATTCCTTAGTTCTCGATTGTCTCAAGTGTGAAAGTCCCCCTTTTAGCAAAGCCACTTTGGTGAGATTTAGAAAGGGCTTAATTAAAAAAGAACTAGACCAACGTTTAATTGACCGCACCGTAGAGATTGCCAAACAAAAAGGTGGGTTTGGCTCAACTCAACTCAAAGCGGCCGATAATTCCTCACCTTTATGGGGAGCTGGGAAAGTCGAAGACACATATAATCTATTGGGTCATGCTTTGCGGAAAGCAGTGAGTGTGATAGCTACTGCACAGGGGCGGGAGTCAGCAGAAATTGCCGATGAAGCTGGTGTACTCATCCTGAATAGTTCTAGCTTAAAAACGGCATTAGATTTGAATTGGGATAATCAAATCGAGCGTCAAAATGCGCTCTCAATCATCCTAAATAGCTTGGATTCTGTAGAAAAATGGATGCAATGTCAATCTCATTGTCATGGGTTTGACCTCGCCCAAGAGACCCTGAATGTTGCCCGAGTCATTGAATCCCAAAATGTGACGTTAGACTCTCAAGGAGTTTCTACTCTAATCAAAGGAGTAGCAAAAGACCGTCGCATTTCTATTGAAGACCCAGATATGCGGCATGGACGGAAAAGCCGATCTAAAAAAATAGATGGGTATAAACGCCACATTCTTAAAGATTTAGATAGCGGTGTGGTTTGTGCGGTAGCATTGAAGGAGCGCAAATACTCCCGAATCGGCTGCTACACTTGACCTAGAACGTGACTTAAGACTCCAAAATATTCACCTAACTGAGTTACATATTGACCGGGCTTATTTATCTAGTCATTGGGTCACACAGCGGGATGAGCAATTAAAGATATTTTGCAAGGCCTGGCCTGTCAGAAATTCTGGTCGATTTGATAAAAATTCTTTTTTCCTGGATTGGGATACGCATTTAATAAGTTGTCCCAATCAAGTAAGTATCCCATTTGAACCGGGAAAAGTTGTTCATTTTCCTCCGAGTGAATGGGGTGCATCTCACTTTTGCGAAGGTGTCAAAAAAAAGTTAAAATGAAAAAGCTAGTAAAATCGTCAAATAAAGATGA
>NZ_JAUBRK010000112.1:0-10924 GCF_036701825.1 Microcoleus sp. MOSTC5
ATTTTAAACCATCCTAATCTTCCTTCAGTCTTGTCTTATGGTACTTTGGCTGCTTAAAAACTGTCCGGAGTATTGTAATAAAAAAGTACCCAACTGTTATCTAAAAACTTTGCTTTTTTGCTGAGAAAATAATTAGGTGTTGACTCGCTGACTCCAAATTGGACTCTTAACATTTGAAATGTGGGAAGATGCTGTAACTATAGGCTTGGTAAGGAGAATCAGATCGGCAATCTCTAGTTTAGGTGGGCGACCACCTCCGCTTTTGATGATGCGAATTTTTGAATTATGTTAATTTTTTGTCTGCTGGTTATGCCGATTCTCAGCCTGAGTAATTAGTTTTAGGAGTTGGTCATAGTCTAGACCCAATAGCCTCAGGGTTTCTGAGGGATGTTTTTCTATGTCTTCCCGAAGTTGACTGATGACAGTTAAGGTAAAATTATCAGATAATATTGAAGCGATCGTACTCCTAGTTTATTTGTTGGAAATGTCTAATAGGGAAAGCGCAGATGCAACGCAGAAGCCTTTCAACATAGGAGAGCGAATGCCTGCAATTCAAATCTAATGACTTGTGACTGATGACTAAAAGGACACAACAATGTTGTGTCCATACAGAATTTTAACAAATCTTGCTTTGAGACAATCCTTAGTCATCAGTTATTAATCAACTAATAACTAATGACTAACAACTAATCAGTTGTACTAACGTGGTCGATTCTCTCTAATTGCCAGAGAATTTGGTTGCCCTCGCGCCGCACGCGAGAAACTACCCAATTTCGCCAAACCCAGTTGTCTCCGCGACTGGTGACAGCGCTGGCATTTACATCCATCAAATCAGCCAGTTCTGAACTGGTAATCAAGTAGCCTTTCGTCGCAACCTCGTCGGCGATGTGCAACGTTTCGATCAGATTGCGGAGTTCCTGAACCCTCACCTCGCGGGGCAAGTTCTCCAGGGTATCGGCAGTTGAATCCATCATGGTAGAGTTGGAGCTCGGAAGGTCAGAAGTTATGACATAGGATTCTATCGTTTTGTTACCAGTTGCATCCGTTTCTTCCGAAACAATTGTGTTTTCCGAACCTAGGGGCGGTGTCGCCGCGCCGGCAAAAGTGCCCGCCTGAGTCTCGCCTGCGGTTGGTTTCTGCTGTTGCAGTTCGGGAGTGAGATTGTGCGAGAAGCTGCGGGCGATTTCATCGCATCTGTCGTTGTAGAAGTCGCCGGAGTGGCCGCGGACGTGTTCCCACTTGATTTGTCGGGAATTTAGCTTGTCTAGCAGGTGCCAGAGGTCTTGGTTGACAACATCTTTGCCCGTTGAGGTTTTCCAGCCTTTATTTTTCCAGCCTTGAATCCATTTGGTGATGCCGTTTTTAACGTATTCGCTGTCGGTGTAAACGGTGACTGCTTCGGTTTGACCGGAATTGACAAAAAATTCGAGGGCAGCGACTGCAGCCTGCATTTCCATGCGGTTGTTGGTGGTTTGAGGGTCTGCACCTCCGAGTTCGTGACAGTTACCGTCGGCGAAGCAAACTACTGCACCCCAGCCGCCCGGGCCTGGGTTGCCCGAACAAGCGCCGTCTGTGTACAAGCTTTTGATTTTGGGAATTGTCATGAGCGAATTAATGTGTCATTTAGAGGTAAGTTCTTTGCAAGTGCGATAATTAAGGCAATTGAGATAGTTTTACTTGCTGCTATGAAAAACGCCAACTTAAAGATTAAAAAGGTCGGGCTATTTATTTGTCCTTTTTCTTTGTTAATTTTTAATACTTTCGCGCAAGCACAGCCTATAGTCCCTGCTGCTGACGGTACTGGTACTGCTGTCACCCGCAGCGGCAACCGCTACGATATCAACGGCGGCAGTTTGTCGGGAGACGGGGCGAATCTTTTTCACAGTTTTGGGCAGTTCGGCTTGAATGAAGGTCAAATTGCTAATTTTCTGACTAATTCGGCTATTCAAAATATATTAGCTCGAATTGCTGGCGGGGACGCTTCGCTAATTAACGGTTTAATTACTGTCACGGGCGGCAATTCTAATCTGTTTCTAATTAATCCTGCGGGGATTGTGTTTGGCCCGAACGCGAGTTTGAATGTGCCGGCGGCTTTTACTGCAACTACTGCTACTGGTGTCGGTTTTGGTTCTAATTGGTTTAATGCTGCGGGTACAAATAATTTTAGCGCTTTGGTTGGTACGCCAAACGGTTTTTATTTTGGTGCGGGGGTACCGGGAAGTATTGTTAATGCTGGCAATTTAGCTGTGACTCCGGGGCAAAATTTGGCTTTGCTGGGCGGTACGGTTGTTAGTACCGGGCAGTTGTCGGCCCCGGGCGGGCAAATTACTGTTGCTGCGGTTCCGGGATCTCAGGTTTTGCGCATTAGCCAACCGGGGCATTTGTTGAGTTTGGAAATAGCAACAGGCGGGAATTTTGGGAATTCTCAACAGATTTTAAATCCTGTTTCTTTGCCGCAGTTGCTGACAGGTACGGGGCAAAATCAGGTGGCGGGTGTTGCGGTTGCGGATGACGGTTCTGTGCGGCTTGTGGGTTCTGGTTTGCCCGTGAATTCTGGGGATGTGGCGATTTCTACTAATATTTCTGGGCTTCCGCAGTTGAATGCGGGAAGTGCGAATTTATGGGCTGCGGGAAATCTCACGTTAGCGGGCGCTAGGCTGCAAACTACGGGGGATTTGAGTTTGCTGGGTCGGGATGCGGTGCAGGTTAGAGACAGCGCCCAGAATCCTTTTTTGGCGCGGGCTGGCGGTAATTTAGACATTCGGGGTGATCGCACTATTGATATTCTCACTCAAAATGCGATCGGCGGCTTGTCTCTTCCCGCGCAATTCCAAAGCGGCGGGAATTTGAGTTTAGTTAGCAATGGCGTTATTTCGGGGGATTCTCACTTTGTTTCGGGGGGCAATTTTTCGGTGCGGAATCTCTCGGGAATGCCGGGAAACTTTGTCAGTTTATTCGATCCGATTATCAGTTCGGAAGGAGATGTTTTCTTTGGAGATTATACCGGAGTTTCGCTGAAAGTCGAGGCGAAGGGGAGCATTGTTGCCGAGGATATTACAATTACCGGCCCCGATATTGCCTTGGGTAGGGAAAATGTAAGTGGCGATCCGGATATTGCTATTTTAACAAGCAGTCCGGCTTTAATTCTGCGGGCTGGAGTGGAAAATCTGGCCAATCCTGCTAATCCTGGTACTGACGGTTTAGGTGAAGATGCAATATTTATAGATTCATTATTATCGAGCAATTTGATTTCGGTTGACAATATTTCTGCAGGCGGGCCGGTGATTTTGTCAGCGCTGGGAAATATCGTAACTAGAGATATTAACGGCGGTCGAATTAATCTGGAAAGCAGGGAAGGGGCAGTGATAGTGGGGGGCAGATTGATATCGAGTTCGACTATTAATATTGAAGCTCTCAACAATATTATCTTGACAAATGACATTTCTCGTGATGATATCAACGGCAGTATTAGTCTGAATACTTTTGGGGGCAATATAGAAACGAGGTCGATCGATACTGGGACTTCCGGGGCGATCGAACTCAGAGCTTTTGGCAATGTCAATTTTGGGACTTTGCAGGGATCTCAAGTTGATATTACCAGTAACTCTGGGGGTCTGGGAGTTTTGACTGATGCCAATACAATTTCCCCCAATACTACACCTGTCAATATTACAGCAAGCGAGAATATCAATTTGACAGCTTTTAGAGACTTAACGGTAGGCAATCTCACCGCTGCGACTGTCAGTGCTAGCAGCAGCAACGGGAGTATTAATACGGGTGCGATCGCTACTACCGGAGATGTCAGAATTTTAGCAGGACAGCAAATCAGCACAGGGGCAATAACTGTTAATCCTGTGGCCACAAATCCCGCTAATCCCTTCATTCCTACAGTAAATCTGAATGCACAAACTAATATTAGCGTTGATTCCATTAATGCTCCGGCGGCTACCATTGCTTTGAGAGCAGCCAGCAACTTAAATGCAGGGAGTTTGCTGGGAGGAGCAGTGGAACTCAAGAGCGCTGAGGGAAATATTGCGATCGGCAATACTACATCTCTAGGGAATATTAATGTTATAGCTTCTGACAATGTAATTTCAGGGAATTTGCTAGGAACAAAAGTTAATGTAAATAGCGATTTGGGAACTATTGATATTGGAAATGCCACAGCAACGGAAAATACTGTTAATATGACAGCTTCGGGCAATATAAATTCAGGAAATTTGCTGGGAGTTGGAGTTAATGTAACTAGCAATTCGGGAATTATTAATATTGGCAATACTGACGCCACAACAGGAAATGCCAATTTGACAGCTTCGGGCAATGTAAATTCAGGAGATTTGCGGGGAGTTGGAGTTAATGTAACTAGCAATTTGGGAAGTATTGATATTGGCAATACTGACGCCACCACAGGAAATGCCAATTTGACAGCTTCGGGCAATGTAAATTCAGGAGATTTGCAGGGAGTTGCAGTTGATGCCACTAGCAGCAGGGGAACTGTCAGCACTGGCAATATAAGTGCTTCTGAAAGAGTCGGAATTTTAGCGGGAAACCAAATCGCAATTGGGCGAATAAATGTTAATCCTGTTGTTAGGGTCGATCGCACTTCTACAGTCACTCTTAACGCTCCAAATAATATCAGTGTCGCATCGATCAATGCTCCGGGCGGTAATGTTGAGATCGCAACTCCGGGTTTAGTTCGAGTGACTGGTACTTTTGACCAAAACGGCACTCCTGTTAGCATCTCGACTCTTGGCGACACTCAACCCGGTACAGTTACGATCCGCCACGGCGGGGGCGATGTGAATCCGCCGACGGCTTTTTCGGTGGGAGATGCGACGACTAACGGTACTGCTGGGGCGATCGCCAGCAATGCTTTGGGTACGATTACTCAGGGGCAATCTTTCATAAATTCTTACACTCAAGGCAATAGTGCGATCGTTACTACCAATCAACCAACGTTCAACGATCCAATAAATCCAATTGATCCCATAAATCCAACTGATCCAATTAATCCCATAAATCCAATTGATCCAATTGATCCAATTAATCCCATAAATCCAATTGATCCAATTAATCCAACTAATCCTAATAACCCAAATTTGCCGCCAATTTCACCAAGGGATAGATCGCGATTTGATAGAGGGCGATCCTTGTTTTTTGATCCCAACCAACCCTTTAGTCGCGAACAGCGGCAGAACCAAAACAGAATATCGCGAGATATAGGAAAACCGAGAGACAGGATGCCGCCCGAAAGAATGCTATTTCCCAGAGAACTGAGAAATTTCATCAATTCAAATATCAGAGATTCTGTTATTCAGTCAGCATTTCGCGGCGACATCGGCAGGAATTTGGAGGTAGGGAAAATATCGGAAGCTTTGTCTCTGCTGGACAAATCTTTCAGCCAAGAATTCCAGGAATATTTCGGCATCAACATCAGCGACGAGTTGGTATCCCCAGAGGAAATTCAAAAAAAGTTAGCATCCGTGGGGAAAGAAACTGGCACGAAACCCAGCTTAATTTATCTGTTCTCGCAACCGGAAAAATTAAATTTAATGCTAATAACTTCTTGCGGTGAAGTGGTTCACAAAAGCGTACCAGCCGCGAACCGGCAAGAACTGCTGAAAGTTGTAAATGAGTTCAGGGGTGAGATTACCAAACCGGGGGTGCGGGGTACCACGAGTTATCTACCATCTGCCCAACAGCTTTATAAGTGGATGATTGCGCCTTTAGAGGACAGTTTGAAAAGCTGCGAAACGGATACTATTTCCTTTGTTGTCGATCGGGGTTTGAGAGGTATGCCCTTTGCTGCTTTGCACGACGGACAGCAATTTTTGGTAGAAAAGTACAATCTCAGCCTGATGCCCAGCATTAATTTAACAGATAGTCGCTACGTCGATATCAGAAATTCTCAAGTTTTAGCAATGGGTGCGTCGCAATTTTCCGAGTTGAATCCTTTGCCTGCTGTTCCTGCTGAAATAGCGGCTATTTCCAGAGAGTGGCCGGGAGTTAGTTTTCTGAATGAGGGTTTCACTTTGGATAATTTGAAGCGATCGCATGAAAGCCGGCCTTTTGGAATTATTCACTTAGCTACTCATGGCGAATTTCGACCGGGAGCGCCGAATAATTCTTTTATTCAGTTATGGGATAGTCGATTGCGACTCGATCAATTGCGGGATTTGAGATTGAATGATCCGCAGGTGAATTTATTAGTTTTAAGTGCTTGTCGGACTGCGGTGGGAGATGCACAGGCGGAGTTGGGTTTTGGGGGGTTGGCGCTGCAAGCCGGGGTGCAAACGGCTTTGGGGAGTTTGTGGTACGTTTCAGATGAAGGTACTTTGGCATTGATGAGTGAGTTTTACCAGCAGTTGAAGACGGCGCGAATTAAGGGGGCGGCGCTGCGACAAGCGCAAATTGCGATGTTGCGGGGAGATGTGCGTTTGGAGGGCGGCAGATTGCGGGGTTTGAGCCGGGGTGAGGGGGTGGAGTTGCCGACTTCGCTGCAAGGGTTTGCCGATTTAAAGTTGTCGCATCCTTATTATTGGTCAGCTTTTGTGATGATTGGAAGTCCTTGGTGATTCCAAGGGACTCGGCGGTTGAAACCGATCCTATACAAACGAAGTCCGCCTCTGCGGACTAATGGCTACTTTTTGCGCCTAGTCCAACACCAAACGATCGCACCTGCGAAGATACCGATCGCACAACTCAGAAAAAAGGAAAATATAAACGGATGCAATACTGCTGTTAAGGGTGCGGTAGCGGGATGGTTTTTGAGAGTCTCGAAGAGTTTGTCTGTGCCGCTAGATGCTGCGATGCCGCCTGTTGCTAAACCGACGCCGATCGCCCCAATTTTTCTTTCTAGGCGATCGTCTCGCTTTTTCTCTGCTTGCTCGCTTTTGCAGAGTTCGATTTGGTTCTCGCGATCGATCCGCGCTTGTTCTATTTCTACTAGGCCTCGAATTGAGGCGATCTTTGTTAGTGCGATTTCTAAGCCTTGTTTGTGAGTCTACAATCTTCTCCATTCCCCCTACTGCTTATTAAAGGGGCTATGGGGGATCGAATTATTACAAATGCGAGTAAAGTTTCCAGCATTCTCGCGCAATTTCCCAATCCTCCTGCGTATGAATTACCAAAACTCTCGCCGCTGAATCCACTGCCGCAATATCTTCATCAACTGGCGAGTGTTGATTCTTTTCCCCATCCAATTTTAACCCGATAAATCCAAAAGCTTCGCAAGCCGCACCCCGCACCACAGGCGAATTTTCCCCAACTCCCGCCGTAAAAATCAAAGCATCCAACCCTCCCAAACTCGCCAGCATCGCCCCAATTCCGGCGCGCAAACGGTGAATGTAAATATCCAAAGCAAGTTGAGCTCTTTCATTACCTTGGGCGATCGCATCTCCAATCTGCCGCATATCGCTAGATACCCCAGAAATCCCTTTTAAACCAGAATTACGATTGAGAATATTATCTAATTTTTCAGAAGTTAAATCCGATCGCCTTAACAAATGAATTATAATCCCAGGATCGATCGAACCCGATCGACTTCCCATCATCAAACCTTCCACAGGCGTAAATCCCATCGTCGTGTCAACACTCGCGCCCCCGCGAATCGCCGCCAGAGAACATCCGTTGCCCAAATGACAGCTAATCAGCCGCAAATCTGTCAAATCGCGGTTCAGAATTTGAGCAGCCCTGCGAGCGCAATATTGATGGCTAATGCCGTGAAAACCGTAGCGGCGAATCCCGTTTTCGAGCCATTCGTAGGGGCCGGGATAAACAAACGCAGCGGGCGGCAATTGCGCGTGAAAAGCTGTATCAAATACTGCTATTTGCGGCACATTTGGGAGGATTTTTTCAAGGGCTTCGATGCCTTCGAGGTTGGCGGGATTGTGTACGGGGGCAAACAGAGATAAACGAGCGATCGCCTCTTTAACATCCGGCGAAATTAACGTACTTTGCTGATTGTCTTGTCCGCCATGTACGACGCGGTGGCCGACAATATCAATCTCCTTTAAATCATTAATGGTTTGAGTTTTTCCCCGCCAAAGAGTCTCCAGCATTCGAGAAATAGCAGCTTTGCGAGAGTCTGAGGTAAACTCCTCTTCAAGCCGATCGCCCTTTGCTGTTTTGACTTTCAACTCTGCTATACCCTGCTGGTGAGTCCAGTCTATTTGAGCCTCCCAGAGGGGTTGCAAAGGTCGATCGGGCAGGACATCGTTTAACTCGTAAAGACAGCTCTTTTGACTGCTAGAACCCGCATTTAACACCAGTATTTTCATGCTTTATTATGTCCTGTTGATTCATTCTTTCGATCGCTAGGCGATAGAAATCGCGTTTTGTCAAACTTTCGTCCCAGCAGAGGGGGACTAAAAAATCTTGAGATCCTGGGAAAATTATTAAGAAAAATGTCGAAAAATTAACTGTTAATGCAATCTGTAGCTAACAGTTGCATTTTTTTGATATATCTTCTGTGCAGATTTTCATTTACTAAAGTTTAAGGAGCCGACGATCGATGTTTACACCAATTTTACTTGCCACTGTCGCCAGAACCGTAGAGTGGAGCCCCGAGATCGGTTTAATTATGATTATTTGCAATATTGCAGCCATTGCTTTCGGCAAATCAACCATCAAAAATCCTCACACAGGCCCAGCCGCGCCCTCATCGAATCTGTTCGGCGGCTTGAGCTTGGGTGCACTTGTGGGAAGTCTCTGCTTCGGTCATATTTTGGGAACGGGTACGATTTTAGGATTGTCTTACCTCGGTGCGATTTAGTTTCAGACTCTAGGGTGCGCAGTACGCGCACCTTACCCGCAATTTCAAGTACCGGGTAAATTGCGGAGGGTTTCATCCATGTACGATCGATCGCCCAAAACCTCCAGCAGCGGCCCGCGAACATCAAACTTGACAATACTCACAGAAGCTGCTAAAGCGGCAATGCGATAGCGATAACGTCCCAAATCAATCCCCAACAAACTGCACAGAATAATTCTAATAGTCGCTTTGTGCGACACAACCAAAACATTACCGCTCTTGTACTTTTCCTCAATTTCTGCGATAACTAAGGACGATCGGCTAGCAATTTCCACGGAAGTCTCGCCGCCATTCGGTGCATTCCAAGCAGGTTCAGTCAGCCAATTAATATAATCTTCTTCGTAGTCTTTTTTGACCGCTTCTACTGTTTTGCCTTCCCACTCACCGTAATTAATTTCCCTCAGTCCGTCGCGAAGCTGCATTTCAATTCCCACAGCATCGCACAAAGGTTTTGCAGTAGCAATAGTTCGTTTCATCGGACTGACATAAACAGCATTCCAAGGCAATTTTGCGTAAGTGGCGGCAAACTGTTCTGCCATTTGAGTACCTACGGGCGTTAATTCTGGGTCGATATGGCCGCAGAAACTGCCAGTCTTGCTGTAAGTCGTTTCACCGTGTCGTACAAAGTAGATTTTTAAGCTCATGAGTTAATTGTGTGTGAATTTTACTATGTTAGCAAAAGAGTTTAAAAAACTCCTTCAAATCATCGAGTGCAGGATTATTCCAATCCCAAATATCTTTTTTCTGTTCCATAACATAATCAAACCCAGACATACTGCATTTCCTTCCAGCTTGTTTCTCTTCCTTATCTGAGCAAGTATCATACCTGAGATAGATGCTCACCCAGAATTTATCAAAACCTTTCTGGTTAATTTGCTTTCCCTGGCTTTCTATGCAAGTTTTCCAGCTATTCAAACAATCAGCATGAGGAGATTCTCTAGCCTTTATTGCCTTTAAAAGCGTTTCCAGTTCGCCTTTACCTTCAGCATTTGTAAAGTAACAAGCCAATTTTGCATTGGTTCCATTATCTGCACAAATATCGATAAATTGTTTAGTGCTTAACAAAGTTTCAGATTCAAACACCTCTTTTATACATTTATTTACCAATTCCAGCCGCTCTGGCTCGGAATAGTTGTCAATATCAAGAATTATCCCAATTTTTTCTATATCTCTTTTTTGCAGGTCGGCTTCTAAAGCTTTTAAAGTAGTGATTAACTTTGTTTCGCTAAAACTTTTTTAAATGAAATATATTTTTAATCTCGGCACTTTTTCCTGGTGCTAAGCTAGCTTAATTTTGGGTTAATTCGCCTTGCAGTTTGCTTTTTTTATTATGGCGTTTCCACTTTGTCAAACTATTAGCAATTCCCTAAGTTAACAAGCCTGCACCTAAGCTCAGAAAGATAATTAACATGAAGGTAGCAAAGGCGCTCAAACTGAATGGTTCATTAATGTTTATTACTCCCGGTTTCTCCTCGATCCAGTATGGGGCGCTAGCTGCTACTACTCCGGCTACACCTATTCCTGAACCTACTACGGCTATGGTAGTTTGCAGGTTGCGATCGATCTCTGTTTGTTCGATTTCTACTATTCCTCGGATAGAGGCGATCGCGCGATAGAATAATTTTTGACCCGGTTCTAAATATCTTAAATCCGCTTTAATTTGACGCTGGTATTTATTCGCTCGGCTTGACATCTGTTTGAAAAAATCTCGTTCGTCTTCTGGAAGTTTTGCTAGCTCATTAATAGTTATAACAGGCGCACTGACAAATAAAAGTTCCGGCGATCTACTGATAAAAAAATCACCACGGCCGTTTAATCCCTTACTGGCATCTACACTAAAATCGATTCCAGAAAACCAGCTAATTTGATAATGTAACTGTTTTCTGAGTTCCACCAGAATCGGAGCGATAATTAATTCCGATCGCGCTTTTTCTGTATTGCTGCCAAGTGCTAAAGCGATATTATCGCGCAGGGTTTCTTGCAGGAAAGCGCTGGGTGCTAATTCTGGAACTGCAAAGATATCAGAACGCTCGGAAGGGAGCATCCCGGTTTTGCAAAAGCCTCAAATAGCCAAGAGGTCATTGAGGTAAGCACAACGAAGTTTTAGCATTT
>NZ_JAUBRK010000008.1:0-176115 GCF_036701825.1 Microcoleus sp. MOSTC5
TCTGGGGAATGTCCTATTGTAAAAGGCGCTGAATGTGACTGTAAAAGCCATCCTGAATATTATCAGAAAACCTCTGGTGAATGTCCTATTGTAAAATTCACTGAATGTGACTCTAAATGCTTTGCTAAATATGTTTCGGAAAACCCTAGTGAATATGACTGTAAAAACCCTGCTAAGTGTGATTGTGAAACCAGCGCAAAATGTCGCCCAATAAACTTTACTGAATGTAACTTAAAAAAACCTACTGAATCTCACCCTATAGAGCGATATCGACCGCGCATTATGGTTGTAGAAGACTCACAAAAAGTTACAGGAAATTGGTCTTGCCGCAACCTTGAAACCCAACTGCAAAAACGCTTTCCTCATCAGCGAATTCTCAGGATTGATAGCGAATCAGTATCAGATCCCAATCATCCCGCTTACGGTTGCATTGAGCAACTAAACACGCTCATACAAAACTATGATATCATCATCGCTAGTCCCACAATTGGCACAGGAGTTAGCATTGACCTTCGCCATCATTTTACAGCGGTTTTCGGCATTTTTAAAGGAGCAATTGCTGTCAATGACGCTTTGCAAGCACTAGCGCGAGTTCGAGATGAAACAGTGCCTTGGTTTGTCTGGACTGCGCCCTTTGGTGTGGGCAAAATTGGCAATGGCAGTTCGAGTTACCAAGCAATTCTCAAATCTCAAAAAAAAGTCATCACAACCAATCTCAAATTGTTGCAAGGCGTGGATTTTGACATTGATGAAGCTTACGACCCAATTCACTTGCGGACTTGGGCTAAAATGGGGGCGAGAATTAATGCTGGGATGTGGAACTACTCTGAGGCAATTTGGGAAGCTTTAAAAGCTGAAGGGCATTCTGTTTCGCTATGTCGAGAGAATCAATTACAACAAGAACTCAAAGTTTTGCTGTTACGACAGCTTGCAGCAAACAATGCTCAAAATTGGGATTTATTGGAAGAACTAGAGTCGCAATACCGCAAATTAAAGTCGGAGTTAGATAGCCGGGAAACGGTAGCAGCTTGCATCCGTGCAGAAGCGACATCTATCAAGGAAGAGAATAAATTGTTAGAAGCGCAGGCTGTTAATAATGCTTCTGAGATTACTCTTTCTAAATACTTAGAATTGAAGGACAAACGGGCTAAGACTCGTGATGAACTAAACCAGCAGCGCAAGTATCAATTACAAGAGACTTATGGAGTGCCCATCACGCCTGAACTTAAGTTGAAGGATGATGCTGGCTGGCTGCCTCAAATTCGCTTACATTACTATTTAATTTATGACCCGGAGTTGGTCAGATTTCGAGATAAAAATCACTTGGCGGGGCATCGGGAAAGGGGGCAAGGAAAGGTGTGTCCTCAAGATTTGCGTTTGCTGACGGCAAGTGTGGAAGCTTTGAAGGCGTTGGGAATAAAGTCGTTGTTTAATGTTAACCGGGAGTACCGGGGGACTGACGCGGATGTGATAGCTTTTGCGGAACAAGTGAAGCAGTGCAGTGTTGATATTAAGGATTTTCTGGGTATTAGTGTCAGTCCTCAGATGACACCGATGGAGGTGGTGCAGTATATTTTAAGGGGTAAGCTGGGCTTTACTTTGCGGCGAGTGCGTCAAGAAAGGTCGGAGGAACGAGATGCTAAAGGTCGGCGATCGCGCATTAGGGTTTACCAGTTTGAGTTTCCCCAGGATGGCAGGGAGGCGATTTTTGAGGTTTGGCAGCAGCGGGATAAAGAGGCAGTGTCGGCGGAAGGTGCACGAGAGTGTTTAGGAGAGGTTTGTAGTGGCACAGGGTCGGATAATAGTATAGAGATGTCAGGGGGTGTGCCTCCCCTTGGTTTATCTCAACAGATTAATGAGGTGGGAACTGCTGGCACAGGGTCGGATAATGATATAGAGATATCAAAGGGTGTGCCTCCCCTTGGTTTATCTCAACAGATTAATGAGGTGGGAAATCAGGTGGAAACTGCTGGCACAGGGTCGGATAATAATATAGAGATATCTGAGGGTGTGTTTTCTCAGGATTTCCCTCAACAAAATAATGAGGTGGGAACTGTCAGCACAGGGTCGGATAATAATATAGGGATGTCAGAGGGTGTGTTTTCTCAGGATTTTCCTCAACAAAATAATGAGGTGGGAACTGCTGGCACAGGGTCGGATAATAATATAGGGATATCTGAGGGTGTGTCGCCTCTGGATGAGGAATGGGCTCACACTACTCAAGTGTTCGGAGTGGAAGCTGCACCCGCAGAGACGTTAACAACAGAAGGGATGGGAATTGTAGCTTCATATCAGGCGATAGAGCCCGAAACTCATGCTATTCCCACTTATGAGACAAAAGTACCCCAAATAGCACCGTCTGAGCTGAAAGTTGGCTCGGTGGTGAGGTTCTGCGGTGAGGTTCAGAAATATGTCGTTAGAGCTGTTTCTGGGGCTCAGGTAATGGTGAAATCTCTGTTTTCGGGGCAATTCGTCAACACTTACGCACACCGCTTAGAGCTTGCAGAAGGGGGGACAGGATGAGTTATTTATGGCGATCGCGATTGATGCTCAGTATTTATTCAGGAGTTGCCTGCTGCTCAACATACTTTTTAAGTTGCTCATTCGGTAATTGTCACTTCACCCATAACGAAAGCAGTAGCCACTTTATCCTTCCAGCAAGCTACTGCTTTTGTATACGTAAGTTATGCGCTTGCTCCCTCTATAGCAGCGGTACGAAGTTCTAAGCATTGCAGGCATTATTAGTGCAATTTTATGGTTCCATCTAGCGTGCCAAGTTAGGGGTGAAATGACAGTAATGTCCGATTAATTTTTGATTAACTTTTATCTCCGCGCCTACCGTCGCGGAGTGGAAGACAACTGAACTAACAATTCCCGCACCCGGCCTACAAACAAAGCGAGCTACTGAAACCACTTTCCGCAGAGAGTGCTAATTGTGGCGACTGAACACTCACTCGCCACTGTCCCCTCGCATTGGCGCCCGTCACGCGCGAGGCGATCGCAAAGAAAGAAAACACAACTTTTCGCTTTCCTGAAACCGCTTAGATCCTCGTACAGCAGGCCGGGACTGTTGAATTAATTATCAGAGGAGGTGTATTTCTCCTCAGTTAATCATCCAAAAGGCTGAAGTTAATTATCCGTTTTTTCAGCCCGTGTAGCCATGCTGCACCATGTTGTCAACTGTTGCAATCTAAAAAAGGTTAGCAATGCTTACCGCGAAAATTTTGATTTGGAGTTTTCTGTTAATATGACTATCCAAACTATCAACGATGTACTATTTCCCCCTTTCCTTTTTACCACTCTCTTTTGCTTAGCCTCAGTATTCCTGCACAAACCTGAAGCAGCCCAAGAAGAACTCACAGACAATCGAACCCAAGTAAATGTGTCAACAGTCGCAACACCATCCGATGGTATTGGCAGTGCCGTAAATGGAGCAACAATTGAAATTGAGAAACCAGCCAGATCCCATCAGACTCGCCATCAGACCACAGGCAAAAAAACACCAAACAAACCAGCAAAACCAATTGATTTTGCCGCACATTCAGGCGCAAGCACAACCTCAGTTCCTGCCGTTAATACTTCAATAATTTCACTTAGGCAAGCTCGCAAAATTGCTAGCGCCATCAAAGCTGCTGCGCCAGAACTGGGGTTCAAGCAAAAAGTTAACGGCTCTGATTCCTCTATTGAATGGTTGCAGGCTCAAATCAAAAATCGGCTGGAAAATTCTCCCCTAATTGTGATGCCTATCATCCTCAAGCTTGCTCCCAAAGCGGTGATTGCAAATACTCTAGCATCTGCTACTTCCGAACTAGGTGAAAGTGCGCGTTCAGTGTCCTAGCAGCGAACGAAAAGTTTCTCAACCAATTAGCGTACTCGTTTACCCTCCGAAACTTATAACAATGCCCAAGCCTTCGTAAGGCTTGGGCAGTTCTTTTGACCAGAATAAGCGATTTTCCAATAAAATCCTAATTTTTTATTAAAGGGGAACAAAACTAGCAAAACAACTTGCAAAGTGAATCAAAAAATAGTATAATCAAATTCTTACAAGCGCCACTTCTATTTGAGCGTACTGTTATGGCGGCAATTAAACCTGTTACCTTCCGAGCCCTCATAGATGCGATCGCCACATTGCCAATTATCAACTTTCCTGAGAATTTAAGTCAGTTGAGTAGCAATAAAAGCCAATCTAACTGCAATAAAGGACGCGGGCGAAGGCATCCTCGGCGCAGCGCCCCGCAAGTGGCCCATCAAGCGATAAAAGCTTTTCGGCAGACTTGACGAAAGCACACTTTCGTCCAATAATAAGGGATCTTCCATTTTGGAGGGCTGCGCCGTGAAGGTTCAAGGCAACGGGCGTGCTAAGATTTTGACGCCCGCCGAAATATCTAGGCTGTTCGACCGGGGTTTTGTTACAGCAAGGGATAGGCTTTTGTTTGCTGTGACTTTTTATTGTGCCTGTCGTATTTCAGAGGCGTTAGCTTTAACAACTCAGGACATTGTTGGCGGTGTGGTGACGCTGCGGAAAGCGACAACTAAGGGCAAGTCAGCAACGCGAACGCTGCCGCTACATCCCATGTTGGCTAAGTTTTTATTGGCTTACAATCCAGATGCGGGTTTTTTGTTTCCTGGGCGAGAGGGTACGAAGCCTTTGACACGCTCTCAGGCCGACTTGATTTTTAAAGAAGCTTGCAAACGGGTAAGAATTAAGGGAGCTTCCACACATTCAATGAGGCGGACAGCACTCACGAACTTGAGCAATGCTGGGGTGCCACTGCGGGTAATTATGGAGATATCAGGTCACAAAAATTTGTCGAGCCTCCAGCGCTATTTAGAAGTGCAGCCGGAACAGCTTGTCAAGGCACTCGGGATTCTGAAGTGAAGCTATCGCGACTTTGGTTCGCCAGATTGTTTCAACAGTTGAAGGGCTCTCCCGTAAGTCTTCTTTGAATTGAGGCGATATTTGGACGCAAGGCTCGCGATGGCTACCCATTTCTTGCCGGATGTATTTTAGCTAAAACAAAGGCAACTGCTATCCGCGACAATCCTGACTGGTTTGAGCCGCCTGCTCAAGAGTGAGGTGTGAATAAGCTTTCCTGACTCTTGAGTTGTAATTGACGTAATCCCCATAACTCCATAAAAACTATCTTACGGAACCAGTCAAAGGGCAGATAGATATATACTTACTGCTGCAAATGCTAGGAAATGCCCCAATCATTAAAAATGACTCCACCCATCAACAAGCCGAAGGTACTTATCAGTGCGACACCAGCAGTAAATACACCGGAATCATGATTGTCATTACACCCACAAAATGCCAAATATTTACCCCTAAAAAATTAGATATTTGGGGTAATTTTGGTTGGTAGCGACTACTATATCACTAAAAAAAAGCTCAAAAAATTAAGCTATTTTCGGGCGAAAAGCCCTTGTTAAAATCTAGGGATATTCATTCATTGATAGTCAGAAGATTGAACTGACAAATTTGTCAGTACAAGACAGGTTTGGCCTTGTCAAAGAGTGGCAGCCCTGTCACGCGCGCGTGAAGAAGGCTCTCAAACACCTTCCATTTGGTTGTTGACGACGTTAGCGCAGCCGGAGAAGAGGATCGCTCGATCTGATTTTTTTCAACCGCTCACGACAATAAATCTTGTTTCTGATCGATCGCGAGCACCTAGGATGACGTAAATACGTCGTTAGCGCAGCCGGAGAAGAGGATCGCACTCAGCCAGCGGGCTGGTCAAAGAGCGGCTATCGCCGCTATTGGGAGTGACCTGCTCATTTAAGTTTCATCCATTCTTAACAATAGCGAACACATTCACCTAGGAAAGCCTTCATCACGGGCGATCGCCCTCAAAAAAGCCAGTTAGCTGTTAAGAATTAGGATTGACTTCTATTTCAGTTAACTGGCTCCCTTTCAATTAACCACACAAAATTCAAAGAGGGAGGCTATCTCACCATGAACGGACACAACTTGAATTTACTGCCAGTACCACTACCGCCCATGCTGCCAGAAATGGTGGGTATCGTTGGTGATTCCCGATACTTCGCCATGTTTTATATGGGCAGCAAAGCTACTTGGACTGATGGTAGAGGGTTAGGGACCTTCAGTTATTATGCCGTGTACGAGCCACTTACTGAACATCCCGCTCTCGCCCTCGATCTGGAACCATACCACCTCGGTTCAGATGATGAATTTCCCACCCATGCAATTGTGTGCGATCGCTTGGAAGGAAAGATGTACGTCGGAGATTACCCAGAAGTAGAGAAATTTCTCAACATCCAGCACCCGCCGCTGCCCACTCTGTCACCAGAAGAAGTTGAACAGCAACAGCAAAGGATTGAGGAAGAACTGGCAAACTTTGACATTTCCACTTTCCAGAAGTTGGGGATGTTTGAGTTGTTGGCAGGGCACAATCAACAACAAAAGCAGGAGCTAGTAGAATTGGGGCATTGGCTTGACCAACAAGTAACTGAAGATTTGCTCCGGCGATATCTCGAAGCTGCTAATAAAGGTAATTGGACAGCGATTTCTGTACGGCAAAGATTTTTGCAACGCATCCATAAAAATTTTTGACAACTGAATCATTACCATTAAGCGAACGCAATTTTTCCTTGTAACTATGAGAGAGATTGGTATTAGTGCCAATTCCTAGCAACACTAATTAATGACCAAAAACTCTGCCTATTTCCGTAACAAAAATAAAACACAGAATCAAGTAGTAGCCATTGGAGAAAGAGCGCTTGTACAATGCGTAAAAAGCTGGTGTCCTCCCAGTTTGGAATCAAGATTTCCAGGGAAAATCATCCCTTTCTGGATTCCTATACTTCCTGAGCGACCGCACTCTGATGCAGAAATTCTCAAGTTTGAACCGCTCCACTATCACTTTGACTTTCGCTTTTGGCATGACCGACTTATCAACTTATTTTTCACAGATGGGGAAACTGCTGAAGATTGGCAAGCACGAGTTCAATTAGCTTGTGAAGTTATTTATCGAAATAAAACAAGTGGTGCGCTTGTGCTACCGCAATATACCAATCCTTTCAGCCGACTACAACTTCTTGCCACGCTTGGAGGAAGCTTACTCGAACTGCTCCTTGCTGCCTGGTAATATTTGCCCCCACAAAGGTTATAAACTTTTGCCAAATACCAAGCACCCTAATTTAGGAACCTGCCCGGGTCACGGCTTAGCATTTAACTTCAAAACAGGGCAATTATGCCGGAGAAAGGAATTTACACAGCTTGATTTCAGTTGATTGATTTAGGGGAATATCGCGCTGCAATTTCTTTATCAAGAAATTTGCCGGAAAACCTGTCAAAAAAAGTCAGGTGCAATCGATTCACAGCTATGAACTTATGTCAATCTTAAAAGGAAGTCGAGATTTGATTTCGGCGCTGTTGCTAAGAGATTTGAAGGGGATGCCACCTTCAATCGAATTGCCTGCTAATTTTGCCAAAATTCACACGCCGCGCTTTGAGTGCGGCGACATGGTGCGCTGGACGGGTGTTGGCGAAGAAGCTGATTGGGGGATAGTTATTGGCAATTTTTACAACTACGAACCACGTCGGTACTGTTGGATGTGGTGCTACATAATTTGGCTGGCTGCTAATTCCAAGAGCGCAGCTTGGTGTCAGTTTGATACGGCGCGGGAGGAAGATTTGGAGGGGTTTGAGGATGAAAAAGCCGCAGACTTTGACAGATAGAGAGCGCAATTTAATTGCAGCTTACAGCCAATGCCAATTGGGCATGACGCCGAAGCAGTTTTATGGCAAGTGGGCGGTGAGTTACGAGGAAATCGCTTTTATTTGTTCCCGTTCTAATTCTACAGTGCGGGGTTGGTTTAAAAAGGGAAAAAATCGAAGATTTCCTACTCCTGTCGATTTGCGTCATCTGGCAATAATGGACTTTCTGCTGGAACATTTTGAGGAAATTCCAGAGACACTGGCAACCTTGCTATGTCGGCTTTCTGAAGATAATAGCGTGCATTAGTAGTGGCGCGTCTGCTTGAAATTAGTGCATTAAACAATTGCCCGCGTTTTCTCAAATTGATAAACTTCAAAGCGTTTCACGGAGGCGGAGCACCCGTTATGGATCAAAGAAACTCTTTCTCCCCCTCTCCCCTTCTCCCTTCTCCCCTGCGAGTTTCTGAGGAGATTTCTAATGCCTCATTTCCAAATAGACGCGCCAATATTGTTTTTGATTTTATATACATCAAGCCTTTTCAGCATCAAAAAATAATTTGAGCTGGTTTCAGCACAAATATAGTCAATTGTCAATATCACCGTGACCTGTCTTTGACAATATTGTTTCAATTAAGGTAATGGCAGGTAATCAAACACAAACACAATTTGTTACTGTTATCAGGAGGTTAAAATGACCTATTTTGAGAAGTTGCACCCGTGGTGCTTAATTCGCTTACTTCCTAATTGCCAGCGTATTGTTGTGGCGCGATTTCGCAAGAGAAACGATGCAGATGAGCATCTGCGGGTTTTGCAACGGTTGGTTAAACATCGCACATTTGTGATTATTTTTGATAGTCAAGAACAGCCAGCTTTGCCTCAAGATTGATGGGCAAAACTTATTTTGAAGTCGAATTAGTCAAAGTACCTGCATTAGATTAATAACTCCGCTTCTCCACAATTTCTCCTAGTTATCAATCCAACTGATAACTGGGAGAGTTTTTGATGGGTGCATAAGTCCTAACTATGGAAAATTTGAGTAGTAGTCAAATCAACAGAACAAATTATACAAGACTTACGCCCCAAGTGTTTAAATACACTATTGGTAGCGGTAAGGTGCTTATGGCTAACCCTACATATAGAGGTTATGCGTAAGTCCTGTTAGAGTTATTATTATCGTCTCCATCAATTAATGATTGTGTAAATTTCAGCTAGCGCTGATTAGCGTTTGAAAGATAGCGGAAGAAACCAACCCTATGATTCAAACACTGGTAAAACCGAATTTTCAATTAACTTCTCAACAAAACAACGCCCTCCAACTCCTCGAACAATTTGTAGCAAGTTCTAAACGGGTATTCGGGCTATTTGGATATGCAGGTACGGGAAAATCAACCCTTGTCAACCTGGTAGCAGAACAATTAGTCAGCGCCGGAAAGAGAGTCGCTTTCACCGCTCCCACCAATAAAGCTGTAGGCGTATTGCGACGGATGGCTGCTGAAAAAGGACTGAGAGGAGTAGACTTTATGACCATCCACCAGCTATTGGGGTTAGCTCCAGTCAAACAGGGGCAAAATAAAATCCTCAAACAAGTTTCTCCTTCTTTCCTTCACCTGTACGACACCATTTTTCTCGATGAGTGCAGTATGGTTACAGCAGAACTGTGGAATATTATTCAAGAAAGAATTGCTAGCGCTTTACTCATCGGCAGCAATCGGCAACTTATTGTTATGGGCGACCCCGCACAATTGCCTCCTGTTAATAATGGCTTCATAGAAGAGAAAAAATCTCAATCCTTCAGCGTGCCTGAAAAAGCCGTTTTAACAGAGGTCGTCAGGCAAGGTGCGGGCAGCCCCCTGCTAGAATTCGTAACAGCTTGCCGCACGGCTGTCAAGAGCAAAGAAGCGTTCAAACCCTTCTCCAAATTCAGCCTTGATAAAAAAAACGGAGCCTTCTTAGTCAGAGAAAAAACGCTGCTGAAATACGCCTTAAAAAAGTTCTCTTCTACTTTCCCTCAAGACCCTGATTGCTTTCGCATCCTCTGCTACACTAACGAGCGCGTCGCCTACTGGAATAGCAAAATCAGAGCCAAAATCTACGGAAAAAATGCTCCCAGATTTATTATTGGAGAGAGGTTGATTGCTAAAGCTCCCGTTATTGCTCCCGACGGCAAAACCGTCATCCTGCCCACATCAGCAGAAGTGGAAATTGCCGAATTTCAAGAGGATAGGTACTCTGGCTATAAAGCCTGGAATCTCCAGGTTAAAACCGATGCAGGCGACCAACGCCAAATTTACATCCTCCACGAAAGTGACGCTTGCCGATTCCAACAGGACAATGCTAGGTTGCTGCAAAATGCTAAAAGCAATCCGAGCTTATGGAAGGCATGGTACGACCATTGTGAAATCTTTGCAGATATGAGAAATTGTTGGGCAATTACTGTACACAATTCTCAAGGCTCTACTTTCACGGAGGTGGGAATTGATAGCAGTGATATCGGCAGGAAAGTCGCTAGTAAATTGCTGTATCTCGCTCAACTTTTCCCTAGTCAGAAAGCTCAATTTGTCAAAGAATACCGCGACAGTATTCGAGCGCACAATCAGCTTATGTACGTGAGTTGTAGTCGTGCGAAGCACCGGGTTTTTGTTACTAAGTGAACCCATTTTATATTTGGTGAATGGCACTTTTAGAGTTTAAGGGCGATGCCTGTGGCTGGCTACGCCTCCGCCATCGAGTCAGCGCAAGCGCGATCGCCCACCCCCGGCTGGGGGGTTGACTTGTACGGCGTTTTGGCGTAGAATTAAAACAGGTATTTAGGTATTGACCTGTAAATTTATCGCTTTTAATTGCTTTTAATTGCCATATTATTTACAAAATAGTTGATAATTGTAGCACAAATTCGGGTAAAATAGATTCGCCGCTGAGAGTAGCGGGGTTATCTAAACATTCTACTTCTGAGTTAGGACGATAAATGTAAACTTTACGGTTTTTCCGGTCAATTAACCAACCGAGAGAAACACCGTTATCGATATATTCTTGCAGTTTGTCTTTCAAGGGTTGCAGGTTGTCGCTGGGAGAGCAACTCGATGATAAAATCAGGACAAATAGGAGCGAATTTTTGCTGCTGTTCGGGAGTGAGAGTGTGCCATTTTTCCAGTTTTATCCAAGCAGCATCAGAGGATTTCATCGCGCCGTTGGGGAGGGTGAAACCCGCAGAAGAATCAAAACCGATTCCTGTTCCGTTTTGTCTTGTCCAGATTCCCAGTTGTACAATTAAATCAAAGTTGCGATTTCCTGTTTCGGAACCTGTGGGTGGCATAATGGTAATTTCTCCGGTGGCGTTGCGTTCAATTCGATAATCCCGGTTTTGCTGGCAGAAGGCAAAAAATTGCTCGTCTGTCATGTCTATGGCAGGTGACATTTGCAGCTTCAGGGGGATGTTTTCTGTGAGTGAGATGGTTTGAGTCATTTTTTTAGCGAGATTTTAGTCTAACTTGTAGGGTGCGTCAGATTGAACGGTAAGGGGTTGAAATTTCTGGTTGATTATCTGACTCACCCTACTTTTTTTACTATGGCGGGAGACATTTGCAATATTTAGAGATTGCATTTGAATTCAGATTTTATCTAAAAATCGTACTCAAATCTTATATCTAAAGTTGAGTGACAAGCTGCTAATGCGAGCTATTCTCCAGGCAGCTAGCGCTGCCCCCGCTTAGCAGCTATTTTAACGCACAAAGATGCAAACCAAATTCCACACCGCGACAGCTAAAAGCCGAAAAAAAGAAAGCGGATTTTCTAAAATCAAACCCAAGGCAAGTGTTCCCTTAGAACAAACCGAACCTTTGGTCGAAGATGAACCAAAACTTGAAGAAAAATCCGATCGCAATTCCTCCAATAGCGCAGGCGATTCTCCCCAGCTTTTGCCAGCAGAAATTAAGCTTGTCTGCACGCAAGACAATTTAGCCAACCATCTCGAACTTGTCAGCAAAGCTGTTCCAGCAAAACCCACCCACCCCGTGTTAGGAAATGTCCTCTTAGTCGCTTGCAAAAAAACGCAGCGAGTCCAACTCAGCGTTTTCGACATGAGCTTGGCCATTCAAACATCCTTTGATGCCAAAGTGATATCTCCCGGCGACATGACCATTCCTGTCGGGCTACTTAGCGATATTGTCGGGAAATTCTCGCCCGGAGATATCACTTTAGTCAGTCGCGAAGCCTTGAATCGCGAAGGTGAAGATAGCGAAGATAGCGAAAATAGCGGGAATAACACCACCTTGCCAGAGGCTGTTAGCAACAGCCCAGTTGCTACCCTAATCGCTGCTTGCGGTCGCTATCAAGTTCGAGGGCTTTCGAGTGAAGAATTCCCTGCTATTCCTGAAGTAAAAACAGCGCAAACAATTTGCATCCCCGCTGAAACGTTGAAAGAAGGGCTGAAAGGGTCACTGTTTGCCACCGCTACCGATGAAGGCAAGCACATCCTGACAGGTGTTTACTTCAAAATCGGCCAAGATAGCCTCGAATTTGCTGCCACAGACGGCCACCGTTTGGTTGTCCTCAATACTTCAATTCAAGGTTTTTCTAAGAAGAAACAAGCGGAAATTGCACAGCCTCTAGAGCTTACAGTCCCAGCTAAATCGCTCGCCGAACTGGAGCGAATTTTATCGAGCAGGACATCCGCTAACCCAGTAGAGCTTTCTTACAGCACTGAGAGCGCTTTGATAGAATTCCGGTGGGGAGCGCAGCGCTTAGTAACGCGCTGTTTAGAAGGCGCATACCCAGCTTATCACGAGTTCTTGAAGCAGGATTTCCAACATCAGGTAACGCTGGAAAAAGCACCTTTCATCAAAGCTATAGAGAGAATTGCTGTGCTGGCAGACAAGAAAGAAAAAACGCTCAGCATCCGCATTAATAGCGAAGCACAGCAAGTGTCACTGTCGCTTTTCAGAGAATTTGGAAACGGCTTGGAACAGATGGCGGCGCACGTTAACTCAGACGGCAATTGGTCAATTTCATTCAACATAAAATACCTGTTGGAAGGTGCAAAAGCGATCGCTAGTTCCCAACTCCAAATGCACCTCACTCAGCGCGACGGCCCCGCTATTTTAGTTCCTGCTGGCAACCCCTCCAAGCCAAACATCCTAATGGATGCCAAATACTTGTTAATGCCGATTTTCAAAGAATGATGTCTTTTGCAAAAAAGGCTCGCTTGGCAGAAGTAAAAATATTGAGTTTTTTACTTCTCTCTTCTTCTGAGTGCAAACTCCGCAAATATGACTCTAATTCTCAGCAAACAATTACACCTAACCATTCAATCATGTACGCAGCATTGCCTCAAAAATACCGCCCTCGTAGCTTGTCTGAACTGGCCGGACAGGAGTACATCCAAAGGACACTTTCCAATGCCGTCAAAACTAATAAAATTGCTCCGGCTTACTTGTTCGCCGGGGAACGGGGAACGGGCAAAACTTCAACGGCGCGCATTTTAGCTAAATCTCTCAACTGCACCAGTGCAGACAAACCCACAGTAAAGCCGTGCGGCAAGTGCCAGTCCTGCCGCTCGATTGAAAAAGGCAGCAGCTTAGACGTTGCTGAAATTGACGCGGCTTCCCACAACGGCGTGGATGACGCTCGCGGCCTGATCGAGCGATCGCACTTCGCACCAGTTATCAGCCGCTACCGAGTGTTTATTTTAGATGAAGTTCACTGCCTAAGTTCCCAAGCTTTTAACGCTCTTCTAAAATGTTTGGAAGAACCTCCGCATCATGTAGTGTTCATCTTGTGTACAACAGAGCAACACAAAGTGCTGCCAACAATTAACAGCCGCTGCCAAACGTTTCTGTTTCGATCGCTGCCAATCCCAGCCATTGTCAAACAGCTAACAATGATAGCTGAGAAAGAGTCAATTGCAATTGCCGAAGAAGCTAAAATTGCGATCGCCCGCGCCGCGAATGGCGGGATGAGGGACGCCTTGCAGTTGCTCGACCAGTTGAGCTTATTAGGAGAGGAAATTACCAGTTCTCACGTATTGGAGCTGTCGGGGCGGATACCGGAGTCGGATTTAGTTGCAATTTTGAAATCGGCCCGCACCGGCAACGCGCTGAAGCTGCTGCAACTGTCCCGCGAACTCATTGACAGCGGGAAAAGCCCTAAAATGCTGCTGGCGTCGCTGCTAGCCTGCTACCGGGACTTGTTGCTTGCAACGAGCGTGCCGGACTGTTCGCTGATGCTAGTTAGCGGCATTTCGCACTCGGCCCTGATGGAAATTGCCTCTGCTTGGGACTGCAATGCTCTTGCTGCTGGCCTCGAACAGTTGCAGGCTTCGGAATGGCAGCTCAGCAAGAGCGCTCACCCAACGCTGTGGCTGGAACTCTGCTTGCTGGGATTGGCAAAGGTGCCACAATTAAAACCCCACGCCACAGAGAACGCGAGTGGCAACTCTTGGCAGCCCGACCGCACCCAGAAGCTGCCCAGTACCTCCAAGTTGCGAGCTCCTCGTTCCAAAGAGCGAGCCATTTGGGAAAAAGTGCTCTCAGCAACTTCTGAAAAGAACCGCGCTTTACTCTGTGCCGCTTCTCTGGTAGCACTGACGGAAAAGAAAGCGGTGCTGGCCGTGCCCGCCCAATACCTGGACAAGTTCAACCGAAACTCCGCTAAGGTGCAGAAGATATTTCTGGCCGCAACGGGGGTCCGCTATCTTGTGTCGTTCGAGGAGAAGAACCCATGATTAGCTTGCTGATAGGGGATGACCTCCACGCGATTCACAAAAAGCTTTCTGCCTTTAAAAAGAACCTCGACCCCGCTTGGATTGGCTTCAATTATCACCGCTTTGATGCTTCGGCATTGAATGAGGCAGTTGACTGCGCCTTAACTCCCGCCTTGGGAACGGAAAAAGCAAAGTTAGTGGTGGTAGAAGGGTGTAATTTCAAACAGTTTACTGAAGAGGCGCTGGAGGTTCTCCAGTTGCTCCCGCAGGTGCCGGAAAAAACGCACCTGGTTTTTGTAGCGCCTTCTATTGACAAACGCCTGAAGGTGGCAAAATTTCTGCTTTCTCAAGCTAAGCTGTTCGAGTTCGACCTTATTCCCCCCTGGCGAACGGATCTCATTGCCCGATCGATCCGAACTCAAGCTTTGGCAATAGGGCTGTCGCTGAACTCAAATGCTATTGATTACTTGACGGTTGCGATCGGCAACAATCCTGCTCGCGCCGAATCAGAACTGCACAAGCTGGCGACCCTGAGCAGCGGCGCGAACCTTACTTTAAACCAAGTGCGATCGCTGGTTCCTTCAACCACTCAAAATAGCCTTCAGCTTGCCGAAGCGCTGAGGGAAAATAACTCTAAGAGAGCAGTCTACTTGCTGCTTGACCTTTTGGCAATAGAAACTTTCCCGCTGGCGATTTGTGCGGCGCTGATTGCTCAATTTAGAACTTGGTTGTGGGTGAAAGCGGCGATAGTTGGAGGAGTTAAGCAAGACACTGAAATTGCCCGGATTTGTCAAATTGCCAACCCGAAGCGAGTGTACTTTCTGAAAAAAGAAGTAGCTGCTGCTTCTCTAACATCCCTTTCGTCTGCGGTGTCCCTGTTGCTTGACTTAGAGGGTTCGCTGAAGCTTGGACGTAAAGGGGATTCCATGTTGCCTGCAATTCTGGCGATCGCCCAACTGTTTCCTCCTAAGAAAGCAAGGAAACGCGAAGTAGAAGCGATGTAGAAGTGATGTAGGGGCGATGTAGAAGTGATGTAGGGGCGATGTAGAAGTGATGTAGGGGCGATCTAGGGGCGAGCGCGAGTGTTCATTTCCCTCGTTTAACTAATGCAACAAGTTAAACGGGGAATTTTTTTTACCAAAACACCTTATAAAACTTATTAATTAAACTAAAGTCACTCCAATGTTAATGCTTGCTAATCAAAAAATAAAACTCTCACAGAGATGCCCGAAATGTGGAAAATAAGTAAGAAATGGGCTAAAGTCTCCCACATACATTATGTTTGTAGTAATTGTTAATTTGAAATACAACGTGATAAAAGCTCTGTTATAATTATTTTTAATTATTTCTCCCGTTTTAATCAGAAACGCTGTCATATTAATCAATAATTGTTTAAAAGATTTTAAACATAATAGTCTTTGTTTATACCATTATGTAGCGCATTGCTAGTTTAAGAAATATGCTATTCTAAGAATGTAAAAGCAGCGAACCTTTTGACAGTGAAGGCGACCTGCCGATACAGCCCGCGCCGCCCCGACAGAGAATAACCCCAGCTTTCTGTTAGGAAACCTTATTGGGTTTAGCAGGCCTTCGGTACAAAGCCCCAATCCCCAAATAAACAACCAGGGCTATCCAAATGAATAAAAATGAAACTGTGTCGCTCTCAGTCAGCGACGCGATTCAGCATATTGGTCTTGACCAACTCAAGCCTCACCCTCGCAATGAGGAAATTTACGGGTGCACCGAAAGTATTGCTGACCTGGTAGAGTTGATCCAACTCAAAGGCTACGTCCAACCGCTGACCGTCAAAACAGATGGCACGATCGTTAGCGGCCATCGGCGGTGGAGGGCGCTATCCGCGCTGGGCTGGAAGTTTGTCCCAGTTATTGTCCGCCCCTTCCAGACTGAAGATGACGAGCTCTTCGTCTTGGTGGCAGAAAACCGCCACCGCCACCAAAGTCCAGTACAGAGAATTCGGGAAGGAATTGTTGTGGAGCCTATAGCTAGAGAGCTGAGGAACAGATATGCTGTCAAGAAAGCTTGCCAGCAAGCTGCTGACTCAGCAGAGCCGCCGTCGGACAACCAGCAACCGCTGATGGAAAATTTTCCATTGAACCCGATCGACTTGGGTCTGACTCCAAGGGAAATGGAACTGACGGAAAATATTGTGGCGGCTATAGTCGGCTTGGGGTGCGGCAGGAACTACAGGAAAGGGCGCATTGCCGTCAAAGCTGCCGACGAGCTCAAGAAAGACCGCCCCGAATTGGCTGCAAAGTGGTTGGACATTATTAATGACCACAGCATAGATGTAGGGTATCAACTTGCTTCGATGCAGGAGGACAAGCGAGTAGTGGCGTTGGCTGCGATCGCGTCGGGAGCAGCGAAAACCCCGAAACAAGCTAAAGCTCTGATTAAGGGTGCTTTGAGAAAATCCTCCGCCTCGAAGAAAACCGAGGGCAGCATTAGTAGCGAGCCGGTTCAAGAAAGCGATTGCGGTGGAGAATGTAAAACTTGCACTCCTTGCGAACCAATTACGGGTGAGGGAGTCAAAACGCACTTTGGTCCAGACAGCGCGGGGGCATGGGTTATTGTCAAAATCCCTTTTATTCCTACTGAAAAAATAGCGGAAAGGAAGTGGAATGGATTTTGGGGCCGGATTGTGGAGGTTGGAGCGACTTTGAAAGTCGATATGGGTTCAGAGGTGGTATCGCTCCTTCAATCAGATGTGGTGGCGATATTGAACCCAACGCCGAGTTTTTGCTCAATAGCTGAGCGAATTCTCAGGCTGCAAAGCTTCGGCACGGTGTACGAGTTTGGGAAAATCGTCTTGAACAGGATGCAGAGAAGAGTGGTTTGGGATGCAGCAGCGCTAGCTTATCTGGATGCTGTGGAACAGGTGGAATTGGCGCGGCGGGCGATCGAGCAGGCTTTGTAGTAAGGTTCCTTTTTACTGGCACTAACCGATGATCTGTTTGCCAATGAGTTTGAATGTGCGATCGCACAGCATTGAGTGCTGCTGCGTCGCAGTTTAACTCGTCGCTACCATAGCCGAGCAGTGCAACCTATAACTGTTTGGCTCGTTTTTTCGCTTCCGGGTCTGACGCGGGTGACAACGCCTCTGAAACCTTGATAGGTCAATCGTTGAGGCTCCTTAACCTCGACAAGCATGATGACTGCTTGAGAGGGTTATTAACAATGTTCCTCGGCAGCAATGGCGTAGTCGCAGGCATTGAGACATTACCCTTAAACTGAAGTTCCCTGTACTCGAAACCCTCTCAAGTGGCGATCGCCCGTGAGCATTTTTCTTGAAGTCGCTCAACTCTTATTTATAAATATTTGATAACCAAAATGTTCATTATCAATAAATAGCATGCAGGCGACTAGCGTCGCGCCCTCTGGGTAAGCTGTAACTGTCTTACCCACCTATGCAATTAATCACCCTCACTGATTTAAGTTTTCTAGCCAATCCGACACAACTAACAGTTCCCATTGAATTGAAACAAGAGGAATTTCAACTAATAATGAAACAAACTTTCTTGAAACTCCCCACTGAACCCCTGCTACTTGCAAATCCCAAAGTGGATAAGTGGATTATGGAAGTTAGTTTGCTATTTCCAGAGGTATTTGAATGGGAACCTCCTACATTCTTAGTCGATACTCAGTTTAGCGCTAAGCTTAATAAAGATGTATGCGTGCAAATCAACGCCAATGCAGCTTTTCTTGAACGTCAATCCGTCCATTTAATTGAATGGGCAATCCGCCATCCTGCATTAAATTGGTCTGACCGAGTAAAATTGTGGACAGCAGCCGAATCTCTCTCGCTGTCGCCAGAAAATATCAAGCTGACCGTGTTAGCACTGCACCCCGCCCATCCGGGGACGAGGCATGAAATCAGTTGGGACAGCCGGCAACACGCGCAGGCGAAAGACTGGCTCGCGTCCGCGCTGGCAGGACAGGCGAGATGGCCTGTTGCTGCTCGAAGAACATCACTGCCTGCTTGCGCGTCCCTAACTCCTTTCGACATTGAGGGAATTCCAGAGGTAGAGATTTAGAAACTATTGTCGCAGCCGCTCAGAATGCGATCGCGGTTGTTGCTATCCGAATTGATCCCAACTTCTAGGTTAAGGCCAATGGAAAATTTTCCATTGGCTCCCACACGCCCGCTAGCGCTTGCCAATACTGCCAGTGGCAAAAACCCGCCTGGAACGCCCAGTTTTACTGACAACTGAGTCTAGCGGGTCAGAGCCAAATTTCTTGCCTGAAGCTGGCGGCGTCGGCGATTGAGATGGAACGTTACCTCCGGCGTCTGGCAGAGGCAGCATCCGTTCTGCTTCCTCAATGCGATCGTACAAAGCGGCTGTAAGCTGGTCTTGACTTGCAAGTTGCACCCGACTCTCCAGCCGGAACCTGACCTCTGTATCCCAGAGAGCCTCACTCTCGCTTTGCCGCTGCAAATCGGCTTTGGGAATGGGTATGGTCAGCGCGTAAGGAATTGACCCCTCGCCGCCGGAACTGTAGCCGGGGTTCGTAATTACACACCGGCCCTGGGGGAACCGCAAAATTTCGTCCACCGAAAACAACGGCATTTTTTGAAGCGACTCGTTCCAACTAATAGATTGATTGCTTTGAGATTGGCCGCCCATTGAACGGCTGGTGGACTTGCTTTTGAGCAAAACTTCTTTTTCTCCGTAGCGTTCGGAGTATTTTTTGGCAGTATCAGTGTTACCCGGATTGAATAAAATATGAGTGCTGCAAGCAGAGGCGATCGCCGCCCCCATTTTCTCTCCGTACCCTTCGTACAGTTGTTCCAAACTTTGAATTCCTAGAATGAAACAAGCTCCATTCGAGCGATATTCGTTAATCCACTGCGGCATCCGATCCAATCGAATGGAGGGAAATTCATCGAGTGAAATAACCAGTGGGTCTTTCCGAGGGCGGCTTAAGTTGGATACAACGAGGAGGTGAATCGCGGCTGCTAGCAGAGGTCCCACGACGGAGCGCCGCTCGTCATCTAATTTGAAAATAATCATCTGTCGGCCTTCTATTTTCGTTGGGATGTCCGACTTTCCCAAAAATGCTCGCAACAGGTCAGCTTGGATAAAACTGCTGAACGTTCCGGCTGCTGTCGTCAGAATTCCTGAAATAGTTTTTTCTGCTTCCTTAGCGCTCAAAAATTGGTTGAAGCTGGTAGCGACCCACTCATCGATTCGACGGGATTGAACCGCATAGTCAATCCGCTTTACCAAATTTGGCAACCTCAAAATTGCATAGAGCATTGCCATGTCTGGATACCTAGAACCCTTGACTAATTGAAGGAGTGCTTTAGCCAATAAGTCTCCAGCTTTAGAGAAAAACTCATCACTTTTTCCATTGCCTGCACTCGCATTTCTATTAATAACCTGACCGATTTCCCCAGCCATGACCGAATCTTGAGGGGACTTCATAAAGTCGAGGGGATTAATGATGCCTGAATAAGGTTCTCCCGGTGCAAATACCGACACTTGGTAGCCATACCGCGCTGCCAGAGGTGCGTGGAGTTTGAGCTGATCGCCTTTCTTATCGTATAGAATAATCGGAAATCCTTGTACCATTGCACTTTCTATCGCCCTATCAATTGTAGAAAAAGTTTTACCCGACCCAGGCGCTCCAATTACTAAAGTTGACCGTTCTGCATGAGGGAGCCAAACAGTGGGAGAAGAACCAAAAGCTGTCTGAATAGTGGTAACAAAACCTCTAAGTTTTTTCCCCTTCCACCAATAGCGAGGACTGCCACACCAGAGCGTGACTTTATTATGCTTGCGTTCCTTAATTTGTTTCAATGCAAGCTGAGTGGCTGCCATTTTTTCGGAAGTTCCGCACACTTTGCCAGTGGTAATTTTGCCCTTTCCATTTCCTAGAAACCGAGACAGTAAGAGGAGGAATATCAGCGCTCCTATTGTTAGATATCCATCCGGGTTATTGTATTGTTGGAAGAGACCGCCTAAGTCAATTGACGATAGAGGTGTGGGTTGCTGGGTTCTCCTCTGGGCTTGAGCGAGAACTGGAGTAGAGTTAGCCTGTGCTATCAAAAATTTAATCTCAAAATTCATAAGTATCTATCTGAATTCAATATTTTGTCTATCGATCAATTAACTATGACCTCAGTTGTAGCTACAACTTAGTGTTTGCAGACAAGTAAGCTTAAATCAAAATTACTCAGTGTTAGTTCAGTCTTGGGAACGAGCAATTACAGCCAACAGTTCTAACTTTCGGTAGAAAACAACCAGCACTTGATATTATCCCTGCTAACGCAGTCAACAGGATAGGAAGCAAAATTATTGAAAGATATTTTTACCGTGAACAAGAAACAAAAAGAGTGGCTGTCAGAGCTTTTGAAGAGACACCCGGACTATGAAATTTTAAAACGCAGCACCATCAAACTAGGAAGAGGCGACATCTCGCTAACTTTAGAACGTACAGAATGGCTCTACATGGGAGCCGTTGAACTAAAATATTCAGGAGCCTATCTACCTGGATTAAAGTGGCATTATCTTAACGCCAGACTATCCAGAATGGGCAAATTGCTTTCCGACTTAACCTACAACTCTAAAGTCGTGTCTTACCCTCACTGTCCGGTGGCGCCTGACTGGTTGACAAAATCTAACTTAGAAGAGGTGAAAATTCAGGAAGGAGAACAGATGAATTTCCCCTTTCACGAAGCTGTATTGATGGTAAGCCAGCCCCCATTATTGAAAGGGAGTTTTTACCGAGCGAAGCGGTGGCGTAAGCGCAAACCAGAACGATCGCCTGTAACAAACAGTCGCCCCACTCCAAAAACTTTCCAGCGCGAACTGCCATTTTTGAAACCAAAAATCCTAGCTCCCGATACTAAATTTGTCCCCCTTGCTTGTATTGATGGCGCTCTCGTACAGGTTCCTGAATATCTAACAAAGTTGTTAGAAGAAGCCAATGCTAGTCTATCTGAACGAGCAGATGCAGCTTCTTTGTATGCGATCGCGGGTTTGAAAGGAGCCATCAATTTTGTTGAAGGGCTACCTCTACTGCGGACAATAGGAATAAACGCTTTACCGAGCGTCGATCGCGCCCAGTATTGGCAGCGAGAAAATTAAAAAATTTGTGAGTGCTTGATTCTGATAATAGCGCAACTTCAGAAATTGCTGAAGCTGCGCGAGCGCTTTCACAATTGTTATTTTTTTTGCACACTTAATTAGTCTTCCTCACGATTCGGTAGTTCTGTACTACCAGTTAATTTTTTTATAATTTTTTAATTTTTTTGACAAAATTACTAGGCTTAACTGTGCTACCTCTTACCCTTTTTAAAGGTAAGGCTACCGCCTTGCAGGAACTGCAATGTCACAAACTTTTAGAATGGTTAAAACCAATAGTAAAGCTAAAGCAAAAAGCTCAAATAACGCAGGGATGACTGAAGGCACAATCCCACATCAGTCAGAAGACCTTGATTTTGAAATTGACCCCGAACTCCTAGAACCCGGTCACAATCAAGTAAGGCGACCAATTCTGCCCTATGGCATCGTCATCAACGAACAAGTGGCGGGAATATTAATTCCAGAGGATCAGCTAGAAAAAGCCAATTGGTTTGTCATGCCAACAGAAGAGGAAATGACTACAATTGGACTAACAGAAGATGTTACAGGCCTGCTGCTCTCTAAATGCCACTTATGCGTGCTGGGATTCGTCCCTGAATACATTCGTTACAAGAATGACATTCCCGATCTAGGCGGTAGTGTTGTCGGGCTGTATGAAGAGTATAAAGCTCAACTCGATAAAAAGATAATGGATGTTGTTAGCGAACACGCCATTGTCTTCTTGGATGAAAATAATCGTCCCAGACACAGCACGCCTATTGTCATCAGATTTAAGAATGTTGCGCTTTGGAGCTTTAAAGCAGCCAGAGACGAATTCTACCGTTTGTTGGAAAAAGCATTCGCCGATTATTTCCAAATTCCTTTCAGCGGGAAAACCGATAAATGGCGAAGCCTCGGTATCCTAGAGGTGGAATTCAAAGGAGTTAAAGAAGGTGAAGGCTCTAATAAGAGCTACTGTTGCAAAACTGTCAGCTATACGAAGCCAACTGCTGATAATTTCCCCTTTCTATATCTGGGACGCCCGCAGCATAAAAATGCGATTTGGGGGCTGCACGATATCATTGCCGGATTCACTGAAACTCCTGCATTACCAGGTACAGCCGAACCGCAAATTCAAGTGCTGCCACCCGCTCCTCGTAAAGTAGAAAATGGAAAAAAGCAGACCGCCAATCATAAATCCCCTCGTAAAATTGCCGCTGAAGTAATAGAAGAAGAGGATGATTTTGACGATTTTGATGAAGAAGAGGAGTTCGACGATGATTTTGATGCGGAAGCAGATGACTAACAGCCTCGGTTAGTTACTTTTGAAGAAGTGCCTCATATCCAGTTAGGGAGCGAGGCATTTTTTTATTGGTGCGGAACAGGCGATCGCTAACGAAGAGCCAAGCTCAAATACTTTAAATTCGTCTATTCCATTTTATGGGGAAGATTAATCAAGGAACTGTTAGCTAACTGGTACTGGCGGCCGTTGAAGCAAAGAAACAACTGCCGAATACCATTTTGTGACGGCTGCTGTACTTGCAAGCAAGGCAAATCAGAGGTTTCTGAGGGGTCACTTACTACTTGAAGTAGCGGTTTATTAGGTGGCAAGTTTTCGTTTAAATAACTAGCAAATACACGATGAGGAGGAACATTCTTTCTGAATAAATACCCAGCATATAAGCAACCTCCCGCTCCACAAACTCCAGGGCTGTTAAAATTAAAAATAACTAACCTGCCTGTTTGTCCGTTTACAGCCCAAGCCAACACATTTGATGCTGAATTCTGGGGGTTAAGGTCAGAATTTTCGGCAACTATGCCTTGAACAGTTTCAACAGGGATGAGTCTAGTAGCAGGTGTCCAAGAAATCGTTGTAGCACTTGGGGTGCAACCAGCAGTTCCTAACAACACCGATAACAGCAAGAACAAGACCACTCCAAAACGGAACCACCGCCCAATAAATAAAAACGATGATACTCTGGACTGAGAATTATTTAGGGAATTAGAAGCGGGGTTTGGGAGTTCTTTATGAGAAGGTTGAGAAAACAGTAATAAATTTTTCTTTGCAGCTATGATTGGTGGCTCCCCTATGTGTTCTGAACCTGAAGTTACTTGTTGCTTTTTGCTAAACATTGCTTTAACCTCCGTGAATTATTTCTATGTAGATGTCATACCAAATCCCGTTATGAAAGACACCCGGCAGATTTACTAAATGCGGTGATGAAATACAGCCGACCTATTTACTAAATGCGGTGATGAAATACAACCGGCAGAGTTCCTAAATGCGGGGATAAAATACACCCAGCCTCTTTACTAAATCCGCTTGAAACAAAAGTTTGATTTTTGCTTGTAGGAGTCTTATTAAAGTGAACCTAGCTCACTTATCTTTGCTGGTTTTACTAAGTGAAGGAACAGTAATGCCAACCTGCTTAAATGCCCAAATCTCTTCTTCCGAAAATTGCCAAGTAGGTTCTCCCAAATTCGGCTGCAAGGTAGAACGGAACTTATCAATACTCCCTGCCTTGTTGATGGAGTAACGCAATTCTCCCAGAGCGATTTGCCTTGCTATCGGCAGCTTGACAGTGTGGCTGTAAGGATAAAAATCGTTTGTCGGGTTGGAATAAAGCAAGCTACACTGCTTCCCTTGGAGAGAAACCAATACAGAAAAAGGCACGGCATCTCCCTGCAAATAGGCATCGAACAAGCGATATTGAGTGCTGCCATCTGTTACTTCAGTTACAAACTCTGTCCTGAGAGTCCCCAGACCAACAGGAAGGCAAGCTGAAGGGACATCAGCGTTCCGAGTGGGCTGGCTAAAAGCTGGGGGATGGGTAAATAAGCTGCTCAACAAATAAACCAAAAAAGCTGTTAGCAAGCCCCAGGTAAATTTCAACATAATTGTCCGTTTTTTCAAGGAAATCATGGTGCAGAACATCTCCGTTTAATTCAAATTCCTTCTTGAGATGGGTTAACAGCCGTTCCATTAATGCGGGTTTCAAAGTGCAAGCGAGGGTCTGCCGTTGTCCCAGTGCTGCCTAGTCCGCCTATGACCTGACCTTGAGAAACACGATCGCCAACTTTGAGTTTCACTGAACCTTCGCGCAGATGAGCATACCGAGTTGTGCGACCGTTGCCGTGTTCAATTTCGATCCAGTTGCCGTAGCCACCGCCGCAGTTCTGTAACCCTTCCTGGCAGTTAGACACCGCTGTCTTGACAACGCCGCTGCCAACAGCTTTTACCGGACTTCCCATTGGGCCGCCAATTCCAATGCCGTTATAGATTTTCCGCACCCCGGAAACCGGACGAGTTCGCATCCCAAAGCGGCTGGTTACTGGCCCATTCGCAGGCTTGATATACTGACTCGTGGATTGACCGCCGCCGGGGGCAGCACTCGCAGAATTAGAGGATTGCGCCGCACTGGAAGTCGGAACGCAAGCAGCAGCATTCGACTCCGCGATCGCCCTACCTCCCTCTCGATAGCGCCTCAAAACATCCTGTCCGTAACTTGAGAGAGTTAAACGACCGAATATATCGGTTGAAGAGCCGTCAACTTTGGAATAGTCGCCCCCGAAATGCTTTTGAGCTACTCGCTCAATTAGGCGATCGCCACTAAAAAAACTTCCAGTAGTAGGGTCTTTTTCTTGAGAGGTGGCATTCAGCTTAGAAGCGAGACTTTGAGCAAAAACAGCTTCTCGATCGGCAGGCGGAAAAAATTGAAAAAGTTCTGCTTGAGTGGGTTGATAACCGCCTCGCAGTTTGGCTAAAAATTGCGTACCCCCTGGTTTAGATGAAATTGAACTAGCAGCATACTCGTCGTAGTTTATAAACTGGTACTTGCCCAACGGAACCCCGCAATTATTTCCGCCATCAACGCAAGCATTAACGCCGGCATTCTCGTAAGAACCGCTGCTTTCAATACTGGCGATCGCTTCCGACAAAGCGGGAACATTGACTCCTTGAACATTGCCAACTGACACGGGCGCTGGTGCGGTGCTACCCGGAGGGCAAGGAACATTAATATTAGCTGCTGTAGTTACGCCTTTTGTAACAGGAGAAGATACTCCGTCGCGAACTGCCGCAGTTGGTACAGAGGAAGAGCCGCCAGAGGACGATCCCAGCGCCCCAACGAAAATGGGAGAATTAACCCGATAGGTGAAGAAAGGTACTGGGCCAATGAAATAAGGAGAGCAGCCGCAAGGCGAACAAAATCGGAAGAATAGAGCCGTATCAACGGTATCGGTTTGCTCGTCCGGTTCCATGACCACTACCTTAAAAGCGCTGCCAAAAGGCAATCTTCCCGTCGGTTCCTTGCCGCCGTGGACACCTTTAAGACAGCCCGATCCGCCCTCCACTTCCTGGTACTTACCGCTAATCCATTGCTTGCCTTCGAGCGAACCGCGAGCGTTCCGACCCGAATTCTCCAGATCGTCTAGTTCGATGTAAGCGCAATCATTTTCTTGGCAGTTAACTGAGAATCCCTGAACGTCTGAGCCTGATATCGTCTTAGTTCGCCGTCGCTCGGCGGGACCATAAACCGCATCAATTCTCATTACTAAATTGCCTAATTCTGCTATTGGATTGGGAAAACTAGACAGAGGTAAAGCATTCAGCCCAGGTACGTCTTTAATTAAGGTTGTTTGCCAATCTGAAAACGCGCCAAGTTGAGCGCTGCTTAAGTTCGGAATCGAAGATATTGAATACTGAGACAGGTCAATTTCTCCCAGTTTCAACTGACCTAATTGTGGATTGGAACTGAGAACCAGCTCTAGAGTGCGATCGGCTACATCAATGCCAGCAGCTTTTGTTGCTAGCAGTCCCGCCACCGGCGCAATCTCTGCGACTTTAAATTGACCGAGAATAGGGATAGCCTGAACTAACTGATTTAACGACTGCTTGGCAACTAAAGTAAATGCGCTTAAAGCTACGCTATCTAAATTCAGACCAGCTTGCTGTGTAACAAAACCAAAGGATAACAATTCTGGTTGCAAAGCTTGGCTGATATCGCCCAACATGATGTACTGGTCAGGAGTTTGCCCTGCTGTCCAACTTCGGCTCAAATCATAGCCAACTGCCTGCTTGTACTCTCCCGCTGAAAGGCTTCCAGATTGACTGATGGGTGGCATTTGAGAAAAAGAAATTTGTGTCCAATCTGGCAAGAGGGCGTTAACTGAAGTAGGATTTCCTTGCCTGTCCATCCCTGGTATTTCTAAAATTTTGGTTGGCATTTCAGTTGTATCAGCAGGAATTCGTGCCCTAGCAAATATTGGTTGCTCAAACAAAATGGAAACTATTAAGGCTAAAGAGAATAACCATACTGATAATCGCCCGAATCTTGTTGATAATATTCTTCTCATGTTTGTGCCAAAAACTTTGGTTATTGGTTGAGGATACTGTAGAAAAGTTAAGCAATTAAGTGGGAGAAAGGAACCCACCGAACTTGATGAGGCTGCAATTGCGCTTCTTAAAATAAATAAAGCAGTCAACCGAGGCTTTACATGGAGCAGCCTCGGCGTAAAGCACTGCAGCTCTAAGTCATCGTCGCCGAAATGAGAAGTTTCATACAGGCGATTTGTAGCCTGCCATCTGAAGCACTACAGCTCTAAGTCACCGCCGTAGAAATGAGAAGTAGCTGTTTGAATTTGATAGGAATTAGCGTCATTTACGCCTCCCTTAAAATAGGGGTTAGGGTTAGCAGCCGTCTCCGTCCACGGAGTATCTGCTAAATTCAAATTGCCTTCAAAAACGTTTTCTCGATAGCCATCAGCAAAGTAGTCTGGAACCCCGTATCCCTCTGTTTGCTGACTGCTATAACTGTTGCTTCGATATCCGTTAAGGGAGGATTCGCACGGGTTACTTTCACAGCCGCTAACAGCATAACCATCAGCGCTGTAACCTGGTTCATTGCCACAGATATTGTTTGGATCGTTCATAAATTATGTAGCTACAAAGTCGTAAGAATCAACAATTAAGCGTAGCTAGGGATAACGAGTAGGGGTTTCATCCGATAGTCGTAATTAAACTACCGCCTATCGGCGGATAGGCTACGGCGGCGATCGACGTAGCCTATCTGCAAACAACCAAGACCTACTGCTATTGCACGAAACAAAATATAGCGCTGGCATTGATCTTAATTTTGCCCGCCTTCCATCCAGCAAGGTGGGTAAAAATTACTCAGAAATATAGAGGCGCGTATCTCTGCCGAATTGTTTGCCCAACAGACGGCGCAAATCCCTGTAACTGAATTCGCTACGCGATTTTTTTGACCTTCATTCGTCACACAATTATCCTTCAAAAAGATATGACTCAGCTAAATCTGTTAACGCCCGAATTACTTGAAGAAATTACCACTCACCCTGTAAAACCTCAGTCCGGCATTTTGGAAAAGCTGAAGCTATTAGCCCAGATGGGTATGCACCGCGACTTAATAGCCGTGCTACTGGAATTGACCGGAATTCCCCTTCCCCTTTTACGTTACTATGCAGGCCCATTAGTTTTACACAAAACCCCCTGGTCAGAAAGCATACCGGACTGGTTGAAAACGGCTTGCTTATCCGATAGGCTCGATTTGATTCTAGAGGAGTACAGCAACAGAATTGTAGGGAATTACTGCACTTCCACAGAAGTCGTGGCGTATATGATGGGAGCCACATTTGAAGCTCCTCTGCACCACAGTTATTACAACGTCTATATGTGGGCAGCACAAGACACCTTGACAAGACATAATCGGCTACCAAATGGTTACCACTTGTCCGAATTAGCTGAATTTTCAGCCGTGAACTTTGACAGCATCCAAAATGATTATCACCATCTAGCTAGAGCAATTAGGAAAAGCGTTGTCCGCCATGCAGCGTCCCAAGGCTGGGGCAAACGTAAATTGTCCCAAGATAAAAGCGCTGATGCAGATTTACCGACAGAAATGGTAACAGCTAAGTCACCAAAAGATAAGTCAAAAGTTGAAGGGCAATTGACTTTATTTTAACACGTAAAAAAAGGCAATCTTCGCCAATTATAGCCCGAATAGCAGCAAAATTCAAATGAAAGATACTTCATCGCTTGCAGAAATGCTATATGAGCGAATCCGAGAAGCTCCACCTTATTCCTGGTTTCCGTCTCCCCCAGAGCTAATTGAGCTTATGATTGAAGAAGCTCAAATTATTTCAGGAATCTACGCCTTAGAACCAACAGCAGGAGACGGCTTATTGGCGCAGGCTATGGTTAGAGCGGGTGCAGTCGTTGATGTAATTGAAATAAACCCGCTGCTACAACAACTTCTGTTTCAAAAAGGGTTCAATCTAGTTGGAAGTGACTTTTTAACAACTGAACCGCAGAGGCGATATAGCAGAATTTTGGCAAATCCCCCATTTTCTACGCCCCACATCAAAGGAGTTGATTTAGATATCATACAACGTGCCCATAACCTTTTTCTAGCCAATTCTGGACGGCTGGTAAGTGTTGTTAGCAATTCCATGAATGTCCGAGGCGATCCGCGATCCCAAGCATTTCGAGCCTTTCTTAAGCGCACGTCAGCCAAGTTAATCGAACTTCCCTTAGAAATCTTTTGGGGGAGCGATCGCCCGGTTACTGTTGAGAGCTACCTAGTCGTAATAGACAAAAAATAGACGATTGCTTCCCCACTATACCGTTTTATTAGTGGGGACAGCACAACTTACATTTCAACAAATTACTATTACTTTATGTCCCATAAATATTAAGAATGTCACTTAGCCTTCTCTACCGAATATCTGCCTCAATATCTCCGCTATTTCTATCAGTTTTACAACTAAAACTATTACCTTAAAACCCCTCTACTTCCATGAATAATTCCCCACACTACGCCCCAAATTCTATTGTGGAATACGAGCTGATTACAAATTTTTGCCGACTAAATGATGTCCTCTCGCCTTTAATAAAAGCTCGTGTTATAGCCATAGACACAGAAACCACCGGGCTAGATCCACTTACGGAACGCATCCGACTTATCCAAATAGCTGTCCCCCACCGCCCAGTGATACTTGTCGATCTAGCTGCTTTTGCCGATCGCGAATTATCGCCTTTAAAAGCCCTTCTAAACAGCCGTGCGCTCAAAATATTTCAAAATGGTAAGTTCGACTGGCAGGTACTAGAAATAGCTGGACTTAGACCGTCTGGCCCATTTTTTGATGTCATGCTAGCGAGTCAGGTGTTGCGATCTGGACTCAAGAAAGACCACGATCTACAATCCCTCGCTCTTGAATTTTTAGGAATCAAACTTGACAAGAGCCTACAGTCGAGCAATTTCGGAGGTAAGTTATCAGCTTCTCAGTTAGAATACGCCGCTTTAGATGCTGCTGTCTTGCTGAAACTTAGAGCGCGACTCATCTCAAAACTTCAGAATGCTGGGTTACTAGAAACCGCCCAAATTGAATTTGAAGCGATGCCTGCTGTAGCCCAAATGGAACTAAATGGAATGTTACTGGATGCAAAACACTGGCATTTGGTGGGCGAGGAACTGGAAGCTCAAAAGCAGACTACGCTGGTGGAATTAGTGAAAGCCGGTCTTAAACCAGCCCCTAGCGCACAACTTTCGCTATTTCCAGAGATGGTGGAAACCATAAACCCCCGTTCGTCTGTACAAGTTTTAAGTGCTCTTCAGGCTCTCAACATTCCAATTAAGTCAACAAGTAAGAGCGAACTTATTCCTCTAGCTCATCAATACCCGATTATCCAGTTGCTACTGAATTATCGGAAATTAGCATCTTTGTGTTCCAACTTTGCTGAGGCATTGCCCAAACACATTCACCCGATAACGGGGAGACTTCACCCCAGCTATCGGCAATGCGGCGCTCGTTCTGGACGCTTTAGTTGCAAGAAGCCAAACTTGCAAAACGTTCCCAGGAATTGTACGGCAAAGGGGATGCGTGCGTGCTTCATTGCTGCTCCCGGATATCAAATTATTAAAGCAGATTACAGCCAAATCGAGCTAAGGATTGTCGCTGAAATATCTGGCGATCGCCGAATGTTAGATGCCTACGCTAAACGCGAAGATTTGCATACTTTAACGGCATCTTTGATTACAGGTAAGGCATTAGAGGAGGTAACGGCAGAGGATAGACGGATAGCTAAATCAGTTAATTTCGGATTAATTTATGGCATGGGTGCTGCCAAACTGCAAGCTTATGCTGAGGAAAAGTACGAGGTTTTTTTAACCTTGGATGAAGCTAAAGAGTTCAGAAGACGATTTTTCCAAGCTTATTCGGGAGTCAGAAGATGGCACGACAGCATCAGGAAAACGGTGTACGTCAAAGACATCAAGCAAATCCGTACAATTGGCGGACGCAGAAGACGGTGGGCAAAGAAACCCCGACTTTCTGAGTTGCTAAATCACCCTGTTCAAGGAACTTCGGCTGATATGTTGAAAGTGGCGATCGGTCGTTTGTTCAAACTCCTACCCAAGACTGGAGCAAAATTAATCGGTGTGGTACATGACGAGATTCTGTTAGAGTGTCCGCAGACTACTTTAAAAAGAACCAGTCGCATTCTCAAAAAAGTGATGGTGGAAGCTGGAGAGCTATATTTGCAGCAAGTTCCTGTAGAAGTGGAAGTAACTATTTCCTCGTCATGGGCAAGTTAAACGCATTAGTTCCTGCTGTGTTTGGTAAAGTGCATGGAAATCTAAGCAATAGATAATTGCTAAAAAACCAGCCTAATTGGGATTTGTGTTACAAAAAGAATAGAAATATTCTATGGGTAGCTAAGTTATGCCAGCTCGCTTGATAAACGATCGCTATGCTATATCCCCCAACCCGCGATCGGGCGGGATGGCTGATGTCTATCAGGCAAGCGATATGCTTGATGACCTCCGGCGGGTGGCAGTAAAAGAATTCAAACACGGGCAGATTGAAGCAGATATTCTAGCCGAGTCTTTCAGACGTGAAACCCAAGCCCTGCAAGAGTTGAAGCATCCGGGAATCGTGGAACTTCTCGATTCTGGCAACGATGAAACTACGGGTAACTATTTTCTCGTCTTGGAGTGGATGGAAAAGGATTTGGCAACACTTCTGAAAGAATCTCCACCAGACGGTTGGGATTCTTTCTGGAAAGCGGTAGCGTTACCCGTGTTGGAGGCTCTGGCTTTTTCCCATAATCGCAGAATAATACACCGCGATATCAAGCCCAGCAACATTTTAGTGGGGAGTGACGGTAAACTCAAACTTGCTGACTTTGGCATATCCAAGCTTAAGGGGTATTTGCAACCAAGCATTACTCTCAAAGACTTTGTATCGCGTACATTCACTCCGCCAGAAACCGACGATGGTTCCTATACCTACACCCGCGATATTTTCAGTTTTGGTGTATTGGTTTTGAAGTGCCTGACCAATATTGAACTCACAGATCATAATAGTATTCCCAGCGCACTGAAAGCGTTTAATGCACCACCTGAAATCCTTGAAATAATCGAGCGTGCTGTTTCCCTCGACCCCGCAGAGCGTCAACCTAATGCAGAGGTACTACTAGCTGAAATTAATTTTATTCAAGGGAATACAAAAACAGGAGCAATTAAGAAGCCTCCTTGCTTCCTTAAGCTTATACCAAAGTGCTTGAACAGACTTAAAAGTGAAATTGAGATTTCTTCTGAAGTTGAGATCGAGAATCTTATCCTTGACGATCTCAATAATGAATCGGGTTGTGGGATTCGTCCCTATAAATTTAAGGACGACGCAGACGATCCATCTCGTGAAGATCATTACGAAATTTATGGTGTTTCCTATCGGTATCACATGAAGGTGGATCAAAACCGAGGAAATCACCTAGTTATTTTCAATGCTTGGTCTACTTCCTACTCGCAACTGGAACAGCGTCGAGAGCGTGCTTGGAATCTATCCTACGAGTTCAAATTTGGAACGCCACTGAATTTATATGAAGCAAAAGAGGTCATTCAGAAGCTACAGGATGCAGTTATAGAGCATGAAGCCAACTTAAAAGAACAAGAAGATGAAAAAGAAAAGCAACTGATATTCCAAGTTTGGTGGAATATTCTCAGAGCTAAAACAGATTGGGAGAAAAAACGAGAAAAACCGATTAAATACACAAGCGTTACTCGTGACGGAAACCGCGTTACCTTTGAACTATCAGAGCTTCCAGAAGATGACTTAGCTGGACAACCCCGCCATGTGACAAACTTAAAAGGATTTAGCATTGTGGGGGGAGATGTTGAACAGGTCATCAGTGACAGATTGACTCTTTATGTTAAATATGGAGAACCAGACAGACTCCCACAATCTGGTGAGTTACGCTTTGATACTCGTGCTGCTGAGGTTGCCCTAAATCGACAAAAAAATGCCCTTGATGCCATTCGATTTGACCAGGGAGTACGGTCAGACATTCGCCAATTGCTCGTCAATCCTCAAGAAGTCCGTACTCCTGACGTAGAAGTAGATTTACAGTTTATTCAACCTCTCAATGAATCACAGCAGCAAGTTGTTAAAGCTGCACTCGCAACAGAAGATTTTCTGATTGTCCAAGGTCCACCAGGTACAGGAAAGACAACATTTATTACAGAAGTTGTTCTGCAAACTCTTAAAGCTAATCCTGATGCTCGAATTCTGCTCAGTTCACAAACTCATGTTGCACTAGATAACGCCCTAGAACGGATTCAAGCTAAAAATCCTAACTTGAAGTTGGTGCGACTTGGTAACCATGAACGGGTATCAGAGAATGTTCATTCGCTCTTACTCGAAGAACAGATGGAACAGTGGCGAGAGGGTGCAATTGCTAAAGGACAGGAATTTATTGATAATTGGTCAGCGCAACGAGGTATTTCTCAGCATAACAGTGAAATAGCCACACTATTTCAAGAAATGAAAACTCTGGTTACAAAAATTGAAAGTCTCAGAGGAGATGTTAATATCTGGAAAGAGGATTTAGATAAAATACTAGCAATAAATTACAACCCAGAAAACCCAGATTCATTGTTGGAAACTAAAATCCCCAAGGATAAGCTAGAGGAATGTCAGAGTATTGAAGCTGAAATTAGTATCCTGCGTAAGCAATTAAAAGAAGCACGAGAGCAACAGAAGGAAAAAGCAAAGCGTCTTAAAGAATTAACCGGAAGCAGTATCAATAAAGTTTTGAGACTTTCGGTTCAGGAGATAGAAGAGCGGATCAATAAACTAATAGATCCAAATGCACCCGATGCGAAAATGCTCCAACGGCTGATAGCTATTCAGGCGGAGTGGTTCGATCAGTTTGGTCGAAATGAGAAATTCAATGCACCTTTGATTAAGCGATCGCAAGTAGTAGCCGGAACTTGCATCGGAATTCCTAGAGATATTCAAGACATAGAATTTGACCTGTGTATTGTTGATGAGGCTTCAAAAGCTACGGCGACAGAAGTGTTGGTTCCAATTGCGCGATCGCATCGCTGGATACTCGTAGGCGACCCCAAACAACTCCCACCATTTCGAGATGAAGCCAGTAGAGATTCTGACTTTTTGGAAAAATACGAACTTAATCAGGATCATATTCGAGAAACTTTATTCGATCGACTGCTCAGAACACTCCCAGATGGGTGTCGCAAGATGTTAACAATCCAACATAGGATGGTAGCACCAATCGGCAATTTGGTCAGTGAGTGCTTCTATGATGGTCAGCTAAAAAGTGCCAGGACTGACTTAGATCAGCATCTTCGCAGTGTTTTACCACAACCTGTGACTTGGTTAACAACAACCAAACTTCCGAATAGTCGCGAACAGTCTGCCAATTCTAGCTTTAACAATATTTGTGAGGTCAACGTCATAGTTCAGTTTCTCAAACAGCTAAACCAGACGGCAGTAAAGGCGCAGAAAAAATACAGTGTCGCCGTATTGAGTGGGTATGCAGCACAGCTAAAGTTGCTCGCTCGCAACCTTGCCTCAGAATTAAACAATTGGCAAGCATTAACAGTTGAGTGCAATACAGTGGATGCCTTCCAAGGACGCGAAGCTGATATTGCAGTGTACTCTGTGACTCGTTCTAACAAAGAAGGTAAAGTGGGTTTTCTGCGCGATGCAGAACGATTAAATGTGGCTTTATCCAGAGGGAAAGTTGGCTTAGTCATCGTGGGAGATCACCACTTCTGTAGAAGCTCACATGACAACCCATTACACCGAGTTTTGGATTACGTTGAAAGTCACCCTAAAAATTGCGCCATAAAGGAGCCTAACTTATGAGTTCAGAAGAATCAGTTTTTCTTACTCCAGAAGAACTACGCCGCTATGACAATCGTACAGGCTTCGATTTAGTTAGCTGTAAAGAAGTCGGATTGCCAGTTTATAAAATCACTGTTCAAGCTCTAACCCAACTCCGTAAACCGATTCCCCCGATCGAAGAATATGTCTTGAAAGCTATTAATGCTAGTTTATCCTCAGAAGTGGATATTGCTGGATTTCTTGGTCTCGAACCGTCTATTATCAGGGATGCAATGATAAATTTAAGGATGAGTGAGGATATTGACCTCATAGCTCCTGATGGCTCTCTGATGCAAGTTTGGAAATTGACTAAGAAAGGCGAAGGAACGCTCCGCGATGCCAAAATTATTGTTCCCGAAGAGCGAACATTTGATATAAATTTTGATGGGCTTTTACGGTGTCCTCGCTGGTATGGGCGATTGGAATCACGTTTACTCAAGCAAAAAGACTTGCGTAATCAAGAAATCATAGAAATTGAACCATCTCCGAAAAAGCCACCCGAACTTTCCGATCTTAAACTCAAAGATGTGGACGCAATTATTCGCCAGATTGAGGGAGCAAGCAAAGCTAAATTCAAGCAAGATAGAGACCTTTTAGCCTTGAAAGCTATTGAGCGCAGACAGAGATTTTTTCAACCTGCTTTGCTCCTAATTTATAAAGCAAAAGATAGTGATGATATTCAGGTTGCCTTTGCTATCGATGGTGTTCTTTCTAATGAACATGAAGCAGCTTTTGCTCGTGCTAATGGTGTCAAGAAACTTCGCTTACTAGAGGCATTGAGGGAAAGCGCACCTCGAAAGTTAGCAGAAGAAGTTTTAGGGCATGAATTTGTTGCTCAAGCTCCCTTACAAGAAGCTGAAGCAGTGAAAGAAGAGGTATCTTCAGCTCAAGCTAAAATTGATACGGATCGAAATAGCGTTGCAGAGGCTGAAACGGATGAAGACAAGGCTGCTTTAGAGCAAAAAATTATTGAGCAAGAGCAGGAAATAGAAATTCTCAAACAGCGCTTGAATTCATTTCAAATTAGTTACCTAGAAGTTTACGACCACCCTGAGATTCTCAAACAGGCTATACAAGACAGTCAAAAACGTTTGATGATTATTTCTCCTTGGATTCGAGCTAATGTTGTAAAGAAACAGTTTATTGAACAGCTAGAAAAACTACTTAAGTGTAACATACAACTTTTAATTGGGTACGGTTTGGGAAAAGATGAAGATGATAGAAAATACCCATCCGATATCCAAGCTGAGAAAAATCTTAAAAAATTAGCGAATCAGTACAAAGATAATTTTATCCTTAAGCGTTTGGGAAATACCCACGCCAAAATTCTGATATCTGATGCGAAATTTGCTGTAGTAACAAGTTTCAATTGGCTTTCCTTCAAGGGAGACCGCGATCGCACGTTCCGGGATGAGCGAGGGACGCTTGTATCTGACCCCCAGAAAATTGATGAACTGTTCGATAGCTATAGTTCGCGATTTAACGATTGAATTTGAGGACGGAGCAAAAATGACTTATGCAAAGGGGGAAGGGTGAAATTGTGTCATTTTCAAGTTCACGATAATCCTTCCCTCCCTTTCCTCTGGTAATCGCTAACCAAACAACTCCTGTAACGGAATAGAAAATCGCGATCGATCCTCTCCACTAGCCGATCTAGCATAAGTGGCTTGATTGCGAATCGCTAGAATCTGCTCCTCATCCCGCAGCATCGACGGCGTAAACTGGTAACGCTGTTGCCGGAGGTCGTTCAAAGTCACCTTCAATTCATCCGGCTGTTTCCCTTGTACCCGATCGCGATAATAGATTTCCTCCGCACATTTTCTCACGGCATTGCCTATTTCTGCTGGCGTACAAAGCCTGTAATCCCTCAATAAAATCCGCCACTCATCATCTGTCCAAGGCGACTCTGAAGAATTACGAAACTCTGGAAAATATTTTTTGAGATGAAGATTGAAAATTTCATACATCGCCCCTTCGTGAGGCAAATCCACAAAGAAAATATCATCAAAGCGACGAATTAATTCCGGTGGTAACATCCCCAAACGGTTAACTGTCGCCACGATATAAATTGGGTATTGATGCTCTTGCATCCACGTTAAAAGCTTCCCCGATAAGCGCCTAGAAACACCGCCATCTGCATTGGAATCCCACCCTGCAAAGCCTTTATCAAAATCATCCCAATAGAGAATTGTAGGACTTAAAGCCTGAGTCAGTTCCAGCAGTTCGCGCAAAGCTAAATCTGGTTTGGAAGAACCGACAATCGAACCCCAGTCAGCAGCCAACAGTGGCACTCCCATCTTCTTAGCCGCAAGTTTAGCACTGAGACTTTTGCCAGTCCCCGGCGGCCCCCAGAGAATCATTCCCTTCGGAAATTTGAGTCCGTATTTCTCAGCTTCTGGACTCAACAACGAAGCCACCTTTGACAGCGACTCATCTAGCAAGTCTAAACCACCTGCATCCGGCACATCTGCCTCAGCAATAAACTCTAGACCTCGCCCCCGCAACTTGTTAACCTTGTGGTCGAGCACCAACTGCGCCATTTCCTCGTAGCTATAAGCAAAAGCTAGCGATCGCTCTAAAATTAACTCGATCTCACCTTGGGGCAACCCCTGGCAAGCTCGAACCAAAGCAGCTTGCAACACCTCGTCGCCTTTGTCGCCAAGCCAAGGATTGCGATCGCAAAACAACTCCACCACCTTTTGCGCTGCAACTCGGGACGGTAATGGAGTCGTCAGTAAGGGAATCAAAGGCTGCAAGTTCACCGGCAGTTGTATGTAGTTTTCCAGCATCACCCAAAACTGAGGAACCGCAGACCAAGATGAGTGATAGTAAGCATTTGCCAGTTGAAACCCCAGACGGGAACTCACCTGACCGGATTCGTCAAAATCTAGCACTCCCTCAAGAATGTAAATTCCCTCTCTCCTATTCTCTAATAGAAACTGAAGCACGTCAGAATCTGGGTGCAAGTCAGTATTTTGTAAGATGCACTGACCGTCCCGACTCACAATTTCCTGCAAGCAACTGTACCCAGAATTCCAAAAGAAAACAGGCAAATGCAGCTCCTGCCCCCAATTGTGGAACTGTGCTAACACTCTGATTCGGTCAGGCGTGTAATACTCCAGCCCGACAATCTTAATGCCTCTTTGGGCCAAAGCGAGCCAGTCATTAATGGTACGCATAAATTCCACGGTAAGAAATATTCAAAGGTACTTTTCTCATTGATAGGCTACGGTCGAGCGTTGCCATCAGCCAATAGTTCTACAGCAGCCAAACATCTTCTTAATTCTTAGGAATTATTTACCTAATTTCCTCAATATACATAATTATGTATTTCGGCTACTCAAAAAAAGATACACCGAAATATTACAGAAATTTATTTCACAGTAAAAACTATTAATTATTATTAATGACAATAAAAAAAACCAATTATAAATTTGATGAAATTTGAGAGCGCCTAACGGCGCTGTTAGCCGTGAAGTAGTTTAATTAAATCAAACTTTATGGCTACAACAACAGCTAAAAACCATAACTCTCGCCCATCCAATGGAGCGGTGACTTTGAATGGCAAAAGCAATGGTGCTGCTAAGTCAAAGAGCCCAGCGACAGCTACCCAATCGCAGGTCAGTCGCCGTTCGACACTCACTGTAGAAGAGCAAGCAGACGCACTTCTAGACCGCGTGCGAACTACCATCCTGAAAAAATTTGGAGTCAAAATTCAACTGCGCGAAAAACGCCTCCAAACTAAGGTAGGTCACGCTACCAAAGAAAAACTTGGTTTGGATATTGCTGCTCAGTTGAAAAAACGCGGCAAAACGATGAACTGGCAGCGTTGGAATAATGAAGTGTTTCCAGCTTTATTCGGTCAACCTGATGCACTGCGCCACGATATTGAAGTCATTGCTCTTGTGATGGCCAAACTGTACGACGTTTTCGAGATTGACCCGCAAGAAGCAATTAAAGGTCTCGTCAAATTCAATCAAGAATCGCTTGCTAAGCGCAACAGCTATAACAAGCAGGATGAATCCGATGATGAAGATGATGATGATGTGGATGAGTTAGAAGATGAACTTGATGCTGATGAAGATGAGGAAACAGATGAATCCGAAGAAGACTTGGATGAGGACAGCGAAGAAGACTTCGATACCGAGGACGAAGAAGATGAGGACGAAGAAGATGAAGACGAAGACTTAGAATAGTCTTTCGCCGTCACTCAATTTTATAGCTTTCCTTCACCAATGCTTTTGTCGAATATGTAAAACTCTGCTCTGCCTAAAAAAGGCTGAACAGAGTTTTTATTTTTTTCATATTATTAGAGGAGGTTAACTAACCTTAACTATAATAATTAGTTTGTTAAATTTTTCAACTATTCTAAGAAGACTGAATTATCAATACAGCTATGGCTGTTATTTAAAAAATTAAAACTTTTTAATTGACTAAAAAAGGCAGCTATTGCTGCTGTGGAAATGAACAAAATTGAATTCAGGAAAGCTGAAAAATGACAGTTACTGAAAAAGCTTACAAGACTAATGCAACCAATATCGCTAAAGCGCAAAAAAGTCACACAAAAGCGCTAGACAAGTGTATTAGTTACAACGATAAACTTCGCCTAATGGTACTAGAAGTTTTGAGAGAAGAATCAGGTCGGGAACTGGCAAGCGTTGCTCGCTTTAACGGTGGCGAATTTGATTGGGAGACACATAATGCCCAATTTCGCGCTGACTACAGTGAGACACCTTTAAAAGAATTGATGCGTGCTGGTCGCATCCTATACGGATTGACCGATATGGATGCAATCCGCGATCGCCGCGCCAAGCATCGGGGCATTCGCAATCAACGGCTCGCCCGTCAGAGCAGCCCAGTTGCTTCCAGCTCGCAAAGTGTGCATGAAGAAGTGGATGTTGCTGACGACATCGATGATTTGGATTGAGCCGCTTGAGTAACTAAGAATGGCAATGCCCGTTCAGGGCAGCTTCCCTACTCCTCATTCTAGGAGTGGGGAAACTTATTGCCACCCACCCACCCTTTGATTGAGAGCTATTTTATTGTGTTAGAACTATATTTGACCTGGATGTGAATTTTAAGGGGCTAAAAAAGGAGGAAAAAAGAGGAGAAAACAGCACATTTATTACTCATTACACCTTCTATTTCCTACTTTTAGCCTCGCAATGAGTATAACTACTCATCGTTTTTTGTAAAGAATTGTTGCTTTTAACACGATTTTTTGTATTTTAGACCCTTCTAAATCCTCCTAAATCCTCGTAATAAGTACGCTAGTCGCATAGCAAGCCATGTCAAATAGACGTTATAGGGGGGTAAAAATGATCAATTTATGGTTTTTATGGTTTTTACAAGAGTGCCATAGGAATTCTTGGGAGTTGAAGTTAGTGATCGTTCACTTTCGACAGCCAAGGCTCGAAAGTCGGGCGGGGGCAGTTTGGACTTTGACGCTCGCTGTACACTCGCTCGCGTGAGTCGATATTGAAGCCAAGAGCGAGCCAATTGATGTACAGGGCAGCCGCCTTTACGATGGAGCCGAGCATCGCACGACACATTCGAGTTGGTGCTGTTGAGTATCGGCGGCGGATGCCTGACGCGATCGCGCCTTGCCCTCCTGTTTGCAAGCGAAGCAGCCGGCTGATGTCGATGATGGCGAGGGAATCGTTCGTCCGATAGCCAGCCTAACGCGATCGCCTTGCACTTAGGATTACCGCATTCATGAGGTGCATTATTTTTATTTAAAAATAGTAAATAAGGTTTTGTTAGGAGTGCTTGCTTCCCTATCCTCCGATCCGAGTGATCATACAGACCTGCAGCTTCGCATCTCAAGAGAGTGCCGTGAACTTCGGATGCGCTCACACCCAAGCTTTGAGCGAGGGAGCTGTAAGTCTAGTTCGATCCAGACCAACTGTGGACTTTGAGTACGGCAACAATATCCTGGGGTTTGAGCATAACTGGCGATGATCGCTTGCGGTTTGCTTTATTCTACATTCGCGAATAGCGAATGAGCGAGATGTGGCTCCAAAAATTTGCTCCCTCGGCTGGGGTTACGGAGCGGGAGATATTGTTCGGGCGATTGCACTCATCGCTGCTATGTGACTGGGGGTTTAGTCCTGGATGTGTTAATGGGGTGTGCTGGCTAACCCCGCTTGTAAGACAGCTTGATACTATGAGCGTAAACTGACTAACGTGTTTACGAATTAAGATAGTTGATTCAGCAGTTATGTATGACAGGAACATTGCTGAAGATGGCTGAAGAGGATTAATAGTTAGTTGCGACCATACTATTGGCATTTGCTTTGCTATTCTGGAAGAGGAAGCCTTCTGTATTTTGTTGGGTTTAGTTAAGGGTGAGGGCTTGCACCGTTATCCTTTACCCCTCTCAGCAAAGAGGCTTCTTTGTTGAAAGACTAATAAAAATATGGTCACTTTAGAAGCTGAAGACTGTAAACAATTAATAACTCTACTAAAAGATATACCAGAACTAGCCACGGAGAGAGCGCGTCAGCGACTTTTGGAGCTAGCTGGTTTGAAACAGTTGACACCAATGATCGATTTTTCAGGTGCTTCATTTGTTGCAGTTAGTGAGATCGTTAGCTATCTGTCAAAGTACGGGCGTTTAAATTTCGAGCACGAGGTCCTGGGGCTTTTCTTGAATACCCTGAAGAGTGTGGTAGGAGTTCAGCAGCAAGCTTCTTTGGATAGGTTGCTGATCAAGTATGACATGATGACTCCAATCGCAACATTACCTAACATCCACGATTGGCGAGGGACAGAAACCACTACAGATGTATTAGAGAAAATAATTGGTGAAAATACGCTACGTCCAATCTCATTCTTGCGCCAAGGGCTTCAGGTATCTCGGTCAATTGCCTATGTTGGGGTACAGACGAGCCAAAAACGTTGGTCAGGTACAGGGTTTCTCGTGGCTCCAGATTTGTTGTTAACCAACAATCATGTATTGCCCATCTCAAATTTACTTACAAATTCAATTTTTCGTTTTAATTATGAAGAGACCTTCCAAGGAGAAGCTCAACAGATAGAGGAGTATCGCGCCAAACCAAATGGGGTATTTCATACTAATGGCTCCTTGGATTACACTTTAGTTCAAATCGAAGGAGAACCTGGAAGAAAATGGGGGTGGTTACCACTACTACCTAGGGCGATTAGTAGGGGTATCAGAGTCAATATTATTCAACACCCATTGGGACAACCCAAGCAAATTTCACTGCAAAACAATTTTGTTCAATATGTAGGTGGCAATATAATACAATATATAACCTCTACCTTGAATGGCTCTTCTGGTTCACCAGTTTTTAGTGATGGCTGGGAGGTTCTTGCCCTCCACCACGCTGGAGGTAATATTCCTGAACCGGCCACCCAGCAGCGTTACTTTAGAAATGAGGGTATTCTGGTAACAAGTATCTTAGCTGACTTACCTTCAGAGTTTGCAGATATGCTTAAGGTCGCAGCATCGACTACCTAGTTTCGGAGAGATTCTACAATTATTTAGATTTCAATGACTATAAATTTTTCAGATAAATTGCTACAGATTCTAGTAAAAATGCCAGCTACTCAAAGCTTTGGAGAGCGAAAAGCTCTCTTGAATTTCACAGGGTTTGATTATCTGATTCCCCGCATGAGTTCTCTGGAGAAAAGCAGCTTTGTTTTCGTTTCAGAATTAATAGAACTTATATTAGATGAAGGAAAAACACAACTTTTAAGATTTCTTAATAACATGGCTGATAGTGAGTTTAGCGGTTTGGAGACTAAACAAAAACTCAGCGTTATCGTTGCAGAAATAGGCAGTCTAGATTCTCAACAATGGAATAGCGAATTTACTGGATCGAATAAAAGTCAAGTTCCAGTTACAACTTCTAGCTCACACTATGCTCAAGGTACAGAGACGGTTTACCTCAATCTGTTAGAACTATTCTTCCCTAAAGAGCTATACATTTCAGATTTAGTTGTTGAGCGGGAAAAAGTTATTGAAAAGTCCAAAGATTATAAAAACAAACTCAAGAAAGATGCCTCAACACGAGATGTTGCGCGTGCTGCTCTTGAGCAAGCAGGGTTAGCTTTTGGGGTAGATTGGATCTGTCATGAAGGAAAAATCGTAACTTTCCATGATTTAAAGGATGATAACATACCGATTTCGGCAATCGTCGATCGTGGAACAACAATCTCGCTTGAGTCCCAGGAGTTTTACGAAATCGATCGAAACTTTGAAAATGTCTTCAAATCCTTGTTAAGACGATGCTTACAACAAAAGTTATATCGTCAAAATGTTATTTGGCAGCATCAAGAGCAACAATTCATTTTTGTAGAATTTGACGGGAACCCAATACGGAAAGAGGAATGGTATGGGGAAAGAAAGAGTACTAGAACTGTTTACGAACGGGTAATGAAGAATAATAAGCCCGATGAAATTTCCTACTGTAAGCACCAAGCATTTCATACACAATATCGGAGATTTAGTCAAAGCTGGTATCTTACTATTATCCCAGACTGGTTTTTCAGTTTCGACGGATATCGACGTTCCTTCTATGCTAAAGATAAGCTCGATTGGTTGAAGCGAGAGGAGAATAATAAAAACGTTTATAATCATTTGCGGTTTATTGTAGCTTTCTTAAAAACAGAGAAATCTTCCGATCTCTTTGTTACTAGATATCCTTACCCTTTTTTAGGGTTTGGTGAACTCATCACCTTTGAAAATGCTCCGCTACTTAATGATGATGAGTGGAATCCCAAATCACCAAGGAACGGCAGTGTTAAGACTAATGATTGGGAGCAAACAGCATTATCCTTCGACTTATGAAATTACACTACATTAAAGAACCTTTATTAGAATTTGGTCAAGGCTCTCACCTTTGTCCAAGAACAGGTATTACTAACTATGACGTTTATGATACGAAACTTAAAATCAGACGTGAACGAGTTATAGTTGGCGCTGTGGGAACCAGTGATACGCTATCCAAATTATATACTTGGTTAGAGAAGTGTTCTCAATTCATTCCTGCTAAACCAGACAGTCGTCAACCTAACCTGTTTGTTCCCTTTTGTGGCTTCAAATCCGACTTTGGATTTAAAGCACTCCTAGTAATTGATGAAGAAATTACTAGGGTACTGAATAACTCAGATATTAATGCGATCGTTCAGATTAAAGATTGGAATGAACGAGTTTATGCAGCAGTTGAATTATACTATCGCCAAGCTAAATTTTTGGCTCAAAATCGCGTGATTGATGTTATAACCTGTGTTATCCCCACTCGACTATATGACAAAATTTATAAGCCAGAAATAATTCCCGTCGTAGAAACTTTAGAAAATGAAGAAGATGGAGAAGACGATGTTTTAGAAGTCAACTTTAGACGGGCGTTAAAAGCTAAAGCAATGTCTCTTGGAAAACCATTGCAAATTATTAGAGAAGCTTCGTTAGAGTCGAATGTAAAAGGTCAGCAGGATGATGCTACAAAAGCCTGGAACTTTTGTACTGCTATTTATTATAAAACTAACCGAACGGTTCCTTGGAAGCTGGTTACCAATATCAATCGCCCCTCAGTATGTTTTGTTGGGATAGGATTCTATCGAAGTCGCGACCGCAAGGTGTTGAACACGAGTTTAGCCCAAATTTTTGATGAATTAGGCAATAATGTAATTTTGCGAGGGACCCCGGTTAATATCGATAAAAGTGATCGAATACCTCATTTGAAAGCAGGACAAGCCTATCACCTCTTAAAGCGTGCTCTAGCTGAATATGAAACTGCATTAGATACTTCTCCAGCGCGGCTTGTGTTGCATAAATCCTCAAAATACAGTGATGAAGAGCTTGATGGCTTTGAGTCAGCAGCAAAAGAAATGCGAGTTCGCAAGGTGGATTTTGTCACTATTCTTGACAGTGATTTACGCCTCTTACGTGGAAATGAATATCCGTCATACCGAGGTATTCATATTGAATTGAATGAGGAAAATCATTTGCTGTACACCCGGGGTTCGGTTGAACATTACAGAACCTATACAGGAAAGTATATTCCACAACCTTTGGAGATTCGAGTTGTCAAGTCGGATGAATCACCTGGCGTAATTTGCCAGGAAATTTTAGGTTTAACCAAAATGAATTGGAACAACACTCAATTTGATGGAAAGTATCCAATTACGCTGGCTTGTGCTCGAAAAGTCGGTCAGGTTATGAAATATTTAGGTGCTGCTGATGATGAGCCACAGATCAGCTACAGTTTTTATATGTAGTCGATCGAGCTTACCATTAATACTTTCGTTACCACAGTTGTTGAAGTGACACTCCTCAATTTTAGAGGGCAAAAAACGCCCCAAAACCCTTACAGGCTCTCGAATACCCGAATAAGCGTGCAAGCCTTTTTGAGGCAAGCTCCTCATTGATCCTATCAATCCGATCGCACCACTGCGATCTAACCAATGCTGGAAACCCGTTCTGATTCATTCAAATGATTTAGCTAAAAATGGGGAGGAAAAGAATATAAAGTAGATTGTGATGCAAACATCAAAAGCTTTATAAGCTTAAAATTTTGGCTACTACTAACCTCTAGTAGATGAGGAGATATTCCAGTGGGATTTACTCAAATGTTGTAGCTCTTCCTGAAGTTTGTTGATTTGATCCTGTATCTCAACCTGTTCCTTAAATGTGTTAATAATGCTTTCCGCTTTTGCCGCATCTGGAACGATAATCTCTACATCTTTTAAGTGCTGTAGCTGTATGAGAGGGACAGTTGCCCCTGAAATAATCGCCTTAAGCAGTGTTTCTCCAACATCAGAGCAGAGGTACATAAATAAAACCCGTGGATCTATGCTACCCTGTGGACGCATAATTAACGAAGACTGATTTACTACCCAAGCATTAGGGCCAACTGGAGGTACATTATCGGGAATAATAGCGAGTTTCCCTGCGCTTCCTTTTATCGAAATAATAATGTCACGGGGACACAAAAAGCTTTTTCCCTCTTGTGAATTAAAGACTTTTGGTGACAGCAATACCCGCCTCTCAGGAGTTGTGAGGTAGCCATAGTTGGGAAAATCCGAAACACCCACCTCAAGCGCTGGAATTCCTTCTGTTTCATTTTTTGGTAGAGGTTTTGATGGACGAAGAAACGTAACCAGATCAGAGAGTTTCCGAGTCTCGTTTTTGCTCAAAAGATGCCGAATTACCTTTTGCGCTGGAGGTAAGAGATAGCGAGAAACTTCAAGGTTTGCATCGTTTTTAAGAAGGATATCTATAGTTGGAATGTTAGCTACGATAGCCTCATCGTTGCTATTATGGAAAATCTCGAGCAATAATTCCCAGTTCACAAGCTTAGAGCGGTTTCTCCCATCTCTAGTTGAAAATTGCTCTGCTGCTCCATCAACAAAGCGCACTGTGGAGGCTTTACCCCGAGTATTGAGTATGAGAATTGAAAATGGAATTGGGGTGAAAGGCAGTAGGGCTGCTGGCATACTGAGGACCGCCTCAATCATTTCTTGCTGAAGTAGATCTTTTCGCAACAAGTGTTCAGCTCCACGACTAAAGAGGATGCTACCTGGTATTGCGACAATGGCTTTTCCTTCTGTTTGAGCGATTATGTGGTACAGGGTAAGAACAGAACCTGATGAGGTTGGTTCTTTAAACCTATTGAATAAGTCTCTTTTATAGACTTCGATATCAATTTTTTGTCCAAAAAGTGGAAATGCAATAGTGAAATCAAACTTTTGAAGATTGCCTTCCTTCAGAAAGGCTGGTCTTTGAAGGGGATCGCTAGTGACTATAGTGCGGATATTTGCATCCGTAAGGATGCTTATGAGCCAAGGGATAGGAGACACCCAGGGTGTTTCTATTGATGGAATTCCATCTTGTTTACTAACCTGACGAGCAATAAGGCAAAGGGAGTCGTAGGGGCAGTAAACCCTCTTTCCTTTAAGGTCTCCCGCCAGAGCGGACATAACTTTGATTACTTCTATCGGGATGGGCGATCCATGAGATAGAAACGAAAGGTAAAAGTCTTCAGGAAAGTCGAAAGAGTTTAACAGATTTTTCTGTGCGGAATCGAGTGCGAAATCGAGCGCCTCTACAAATACGCCCGGAGAAATATCCCTATGCAAATAAGCGATGTTCTCGAACGCTGCTTTGTTCTCACCAAGCTCTGGGCATTTACTGAGCCTCTTAAAGCTATTGAAGAGTTCTGTAGAAGTGGTGAGTCTTGAATTTTTAGTCAGTTGTAGATCGGAGGGAAGACTTTCGTTTAGCGAAAGTTTTGCCCACGCCAATATCTGCAGAACCACTTGAGTGTTCTCGTCTGTCGTAAAATGATGGTTGCCTCGAAAGATGTCGAGCATTTGCCCAAGTATATATTCACTTTTCATGGTATTTCCTTATATCGGGATGTAGACAAAAATTAACGTTTAACTGGCTTAAAATGTAGATAGACAAAGAGTTTTAGCTTGAAGGAGCCTAAATCTATTATTTCAAGAATTTCAAACCTTTTTATTAGATCATTAGGTTCTTTCCCTTGCGAACAAGAGGTTTACAGCCCCTAAAGGGGCTTTAAAATATCTAAGTTTTATTATGAAATCTAAACACCCGTTCGGTCTGGTTACATAGGCGGAATTTATTTTTCTTTCCTTGCCACTTTCTACTCTTCTTCGGATGGGCGCAGTTGTATGTAGTAATGAGGATAGTTTCATCAAGAATGATGGTTTCCTCAAGAATTACACTCTGAGCGGAAAAAGCGGTCACAACGGTAAGACCGCCTTTGTCGAGAACTTTCTTGGCGATTTTCATCTGGCGCTGAAGTTCGGCCACTAAGCGTGTTGCTGCATCTCGGCCCAACCTTGTTTCCTCAAGTTTCTTGGCGATCTTCACCTGGCGCTGAAGTTCAGCCACTAAGCGCGTTGCGGCATCTCGGCTCAAAGTTGTCACCTCGTCCTGAACTTCTCCATATTGAATCGTGAGTTCGATCATCTCTTTTGTGATACCACGGTGATTCATTCTTTGACCGGCATGATAGGTAATGTGCATGGCGTTTTCCTTAGCCAAGTGTTCTTTTTAGTACCTCTTACTATAAAAAAGTACGAGGTACTACTAATGTTATGAGTTATATCTGCGAATGTCAAGAAAAAATTTAGGGAAAATTCATCTGTGGGCAGAGCCATAAAATTTTTTTGCCTGATTTTGACAAATAACGTAACTTATGCTAAAGGGTCTCGCAAATTTCCACACCGCCGTGACTCCAAGTGGAGTCGGATGCGAAGTTGATCTTGGTGTGGCTGCATGGATGAGCGCAGTAAACTCCGTGGGTTTATCGGGGAGACGTTGCCAATTTCACACCTTTTATTAGTAGTCAGAGAGAATAAAAAATATTACGCCAGAGGGCTTTTCGGTTGTAAGTGCCTCGGCCCTATCACACAAAAAGCTCTCCCACATTTGGGTGAGCTGAGGGTGGAAGCGAAGCTTTGTCAAATGCAGTGTGAACTCATCGGCTTCTCAATGCTAGTTTTCTAACTTCGTGGCACCAATCTAGAGATAGATACCGTCGTGGCCTGTGATTCGCTAAAGGTCATAATTCACGCCATTCTCAGCTAACCAGCGCTTACGTTCCTCGAAATCTGGCAAAATCCGCTCGACTCTATCCCAAAACGCATGATTATGGTGCGGTTCAATCAAATGCACCATTTCGTGAATCGCCAGATACTCAATCATCGATCGGGGTAGCATCGCCACTCGCCAATGAAAATATAAATCTCCCTTGTGTCCGCAGGAACCCCAGCGATAGCCTAAATCTCGCACTTGCACAGAACGGGGAGAAGCTTCGAGACGATCGACCAAAGCAGCAATTTGTGTATCTAAAATCGACGAAAGGCGATCGCAATACCATCGAATAAATACTTCTCTTCCCTGGGCCTGAGCTTCTTGCTGCAATTCAAAACGACTTTGATACAATCTCAAAGGTGGCTTTCCCTCCACGCCATCCACCAGTTTGAGGCTGTAGCTGCGCCCCAGATAGTAAAAGCTTTCCCCGGAAACGTATTCTTTAGCAGGGGTGGGAGGATTGAGAGATTCTTTCTCGATTAGTTTACTGTGAATCCACAAGCGCTTCTCATTGACAACTTTTTCTAATGTTTCAATTGGCACTTCTGGGGGAGTTGACAGAATTAATTGACCATCTCGTTCGACGGTGATGCCGATGGTGCGACGTTTGGCACTGTGGCGTAATTTAAAGGAAAGGTCGCCAAAGGTTAGTGTTGTCATAAAATTAGGTGATCGCGATTTTTACGGGCAAGTTGTACCAGTTTATCTGCCACTGATTCTAATTGTTCGTAATTGACTGCATCCTTATCATCTAAATACCCTGCTATCCACTTTCTTAAATCTTCTTGAACGACAGGGCTGTCCCAATTTACCCGTCGAAGGTATTGCCTAATGTGGTTGACAATTTCGACGGTTAGTGCTGCAAGTTCGGTGAGGTTTTTGTCAGAATGTTCGCCTAAAATATTTAGAAATGGCAGTTGAGTTTTCGGGTCTAACCCGGTTTCATTGGTCTGGCGACCTGTTTGGATTTCTTCGATATATTTCCGCAAAGCTTCTACTTTTTCTTGCCAGTTTTCGGCGAAAGAAGCGAGGATTTCTTGCAGTTTATCGCTCAAGTTTTTGTAATAAACTGGGTCTTCATCATAGTGGATATCAATGTGGTAACGAGCGGCGAATTCCATTTCGGCTGCTTGGGCTTTAATTGACCGATGCCGCTGGATGTGAGTCTTAAAATCCAAAGACATAATATCAATCGGCGGAACTTTTGGATCGATTCCTTGGGATTCAATGTATTGGTCAATTAATGCCCGGACTTTTTCTTTGGCACTGACAATGTTTAGTTTTTCATCTCGATAAAGATCAGCGACAGATTTTTTAATTAAACCTAATTTTTTGGCATTTTGGACAAAGTTATAAGGATAACGGGCTTCGGGACGGGGTAAAATTGTGTCTAAGGTGTCGAGAAAGTCTTTAAGATAATTGTTGAACTCGACTCTGAGGATCTCGTCCCTAAGCAAGTCAACACAATCATCTAAATCGTCTATTGTGCAACCGCTTTGGCTGAATAACTTAATGAGTTGCTGGTGTTTATCTCGCAATTTTGGCAACTCTTCCCGAATATCAAACCAAGCGGCTTCTGTATCTATCTTTTCGTAAATTGCTAAAGCTTCTGCTAGATTCACGCCGTAATAATCTACGACTAAGCCATATTCTTTAGTATTATCATGAACGCGGTTAACGCGGGCAATAGCCTGTAATAGTTCATATTCTTTCATTCCTCTGTCTAAATATAAAACTTGTTCTAACGGCGCATCAAATCCAGTCAATAGCATACTTTTAACAATTAAAATTGCTAAACTGTTTTTGGCTAAAGGATCTTTAAACTTAGCAATATTGATTTCTTGTTGACTCTTATCAGTCCACTTTTTCCAGTTGGGGTCGTCATCTTTATCGGCAGAAATGACTGCCGCGAATTCTAGGCGACGGATTGTTTCTAAATGTGGTAATGCTTGGGCAAGAAAGCGAGTCTCTGACTTCAGGTTTTCTAGGGTTTCTGTGTCGAAACTTTGCAGGATGGGGGCGCGAGTTTCTAGTTCTTGCACCAGTTCTCTTTGTGCTTCTAAAAATGCTTCTTGATAACGGACGGCTGCGAGGCGAGTTGAGGCGACAACTTGCGCTTTGAAACCTCCGGGAAGGATACGATCGCAATAATGGCGCAGCATATCTTTAGCTTTGGCTTTAATCAGTTCTCGCGCTTCGCAGACTTGGGTTTTAGTCGCGTATTTAGCTTTAATTTGCACCCGTTCTTCTGGGGTTTTATCCTGAAATACGATTTCAAATAGTTTATCTAGGTCATCGCCTTGGGTGACTGCACCTCTGGCTTCTAACCCTTCATAAAGAATGGGTAAAGTAACTTTATCTTCTTGAGATTGGCGGATATTGTATTGGTCGATAAAATCACCAAAAATTTGCTCCGTTGTTTTCTTGGCAGATTGGACGATCGGAGTACCAGTAAAACCAATTCGCACACAATTGGGTAATGCTGTCAAGAGGTTTGTGTGGAGGGTGCTGGCGTGCGATCGATGCGCTTCATCAATTAGCACTAAAATATCCTCAGAAGGATTGAGATTTTTCGGCATAGGCTCAATTTTTTTTTCTTCTTCTGAGTCTTCACCACCTTTAAATTTTTGAATCATCCCGAAGACTAAGCCAGCACCGGGTTGTTTGAGGTTGTTTTCTAGCTTTTTGACGTTTTTCGCTTTTTGTAAGGGTTCGCCTGTAAGAACGGCTGTCTCGGATAGTTGCTTTTCTAAGTCGGTGCGGTCAGTAACGACGACTATCTTGAAGCGGCGCAAGGCGGGGATGGTGCGAATTTTCCGTATCAGGTACACCATTGTCAGGCTTTTGCCGGAACCTTGGGTATGCCAGATTATTCCACCACGTTGGTCATCGGTACCATGTTGCGTGCGACTTGGGTTGTGTAGGAGTCGCCCGATTGCTTCGTGGACTGCCCGATATTGTTGGTAACGGGGGGCGAGTTTAATAGTGTGTCCGCCACTGGTTTTGAAGAGGGTAAAGTTTCGCAGGATGTCGAGGAGGTTGGCGGGTTGTAGCACCCCGGCGATCAGCATTTGGCGCGAGTTGAGTTCGGTAACGCCGAGTTCTGCGGCAATTTCGGCTTTGGGGCAGGGGGTGGTGTCTTTCCACTCGACATAATGCTCGTAATTCGCGCCGATCGTTCCTGCTGCTGCGCGTCCTCTAGAGGCGGCTATCATTAACTGGTTGTAGTGAAATAGCTTTTCTGCGCCTTCGGGTTGGCTGCTTCCCCGTTGGTTGGAATATTGCAACAAATCGCGGATTGCTTCGGTGATGGGGTTATCGAGGTTGGGGCTTTTGCACTCGATGACGACGAGGGGGATGCCGTTGACGAGTAGCACAATGTCCGGGACGATAAACCCCCCTTTGCCTGTTGCCCAAGGGGGGTCTACTCGGTATTGATTGATGGCTAGGAAGTCGTTATTTTGGGGATGCTCGAAGTCGATGAAGTGGAGGGTGCGATCTTGGCCGTCTTGTCCCTGAACAGTGGTGCCTTTGAGGAGTAATTTTGTAGCGGCTTGATTGGCTTCCATTAGTCTTTGTGCGCCCAGACGCTCTAATTGACTCACGGCAGCATTGACTTGGGTATCATCCAGCCAAGGATTGCCGCTGTCATCGAGGTTGATGCGCTTGATGGCGGTTTTTAGACGATCGCCAATTAAGACTTGCTTGAAGTTCTCGCGATCGGTAACTTGGGGATTATCCCAACTGCCTTCGATATGCTGCCAACCCATGCTGATAAGTTGGTCGATGGTTGGCTTTTCAGCGTAAATATACTCTGGCGTTAGTTGGGGCATTGTTCCACTAAAGGTAGGTTACGAGGGTTGATCGGCTGCGTCGCTCGCCACAGTTGCATCGGGTGCTACCGATTCTAGCTCTGGTGGCAGATGATTGGTAATAAAGGAACTCCAGTGAGCTATCCCACCTGAATCAAATTCCATCTGCAAAATTGACGCATTCGGTACTGGAAAGCCTCGCGAAAATCCCAAAAGCCGAGTCATCGCAACGGCATCAATTATCGTTGGGTTAGCCAAAATCTGCCACAGCATTGCTTTGATAAAAAATCCATGTGAAAAGACAACAACAAAACCGGATTGTTGTTGTAACTGGTTTAGGGCAGTTCGGACTCGTTCCATCAGTTGAACCAACGATTCGGCGTTGGTTCCATCGACATATTCAGGGTCGCAGCGATCCCAGTAAGCTTTGCTCAAAGGTTTGCGAGCCTGGGTTGTGGTTGGTTGGTCGAGCTGTAGACCCAGATAGGTAAATTCCTGAACTTGCCAAACCTCCACGGGTGTATGTGGAAATTTTTCAATCAATGGTTGAGCAGTGAGTTGTGTTCTCAGATAAGGTGAAATCACAATCTTGTCTGGAATTTGTTTAACGGCGGTTGGAATACATCTTGATTGTCGATCGCCCAATTCACTTAAGGCGTTTTCATGCGGCCCCATAGTTGCCAAACCTGCATTTGATTGACTTTGACCATGACGAATAAGCCAGATAGACACGGTTTGATATTTCCTCTTATTTAATGGGTGAAAATCCCACGACTAGCTAAACTTATCACTTGCAGGGGTGAATTTATCGGCCTCTTTGACCCGCACTTTTCCGGTTAATAAGTCGTGCATTAGTCCTTGTTTTTGGAGTTTGAGCTTGTCGCGGTAGGCTTCTTCAGTGCGGATGCGAGTGTTGTGGAAATCCAAAATAGTAAAAATTTTCCTCGCCTCTTCCCTTGGTGGAATAGGCACCTCCATTTCCGCTAACTTTGTAATATAGATGTGTTTAATTGTTGAACCTCCAGCATCAGCTAGCATACGTTCTTGCCCTTGTTCAGAGCTTAGGTAGTGAACGAGAAACTTTATATCTGTATCTGGGAGTGGTCGTAAGCAGGCGACAGATTGATTTATACATATATCAGTTCGATCAACAACAGCGATTCTGCCTAAAGTTCCATCCTTAGTTATTAAAATGTCGCCTAAATTCGGTTTACTTTTCTGAGTCAGGTCATTTTTATAGGCTTTTTCTGATGTGTGTCGAGCTTGTTCATAACAAATCTTTCCATTAGCTATATCAACAGGGTAAGAGCATCTCAATCAGTCTTGACAAAAGGATTTGAGAAGAAGCATCATGTATTCATCATTCATTGCAGCCCGTTTCCTTTTCTGTCGCAAGCTACGCTTGAGAGTAGTTTCTTGATTGACAGCATTCAGGGACATCCGTCTGATAGCAGCCAAGTTCCGAGGGCTATTCAACGACCGAATGCGACATCGATCTTCATTGAAAGTGACATCTAAAATCCAATGTTCTTGATTTTCAATGCTCCAATGTTGACGAATAGCGCGACCATTAACCTGGGCATCTACGGGTAAGGAACTCAGGTAGAACTGTACTTCATGAGTGGTTGTGTTCCACAAATAACGGAAACGTTCTACTATAACAATAGTCTGAATATCTGCCCAGTCTTCTTGTTTGTAAAGTCGTCCGAGTGCCGCCACTGGAACCGCCCAAACTTTTCGAGTTTCGACTCGATGATGTGCTTTTTCCGTTCGGGAATCTTCACTCACTTCAATTCCACCAAATTGGTTGGCTCTGGCTGTTTCAAACCAGGTCTTGACTTGTTTATAAAGAGTTGGATGATTCTTTTTGAGGGTAACGACATAATCGGCTTTTTTTTGACGAATGAGCCGCACAATCTCGGTCTGAGTACCCATCGCATCCATCGTAATAATCGCTCCGGTGACATCGATTAATTCCAATAGAGCTGGGATAGCTGTGATTTCATTGGAATGGTTTTCCACTTTAACTTGTCCAAGTACCAACCGATTTTCGCTGGCCCAAGCTGTCACTAAATGTAAATTATTTACCCCGGTTTTTCGGTCATAAGAACCTCGGAGATTTTTGCCATCAATCGGGATAACTTGTTGACCAACTGGCCCAATTAATTGTTTAACCCATTGAGTCAACTTCTGTTCTAAAACTTTCGGGTCTAGCTTTTCAAAAACTCGTCGAAAGGTATCATCGCTCGGGATGCCATTGGGTAAGTCTAAAAATTTTTGCAACCATTGCTGCTTACTGATTCCATAATTTTCCATGTCTTCCCATCCCTCACCTCCAGCTATTGTAGATAATATGGCAATGACGAGAATGTCTTTCAGTAGGTGGCGTTTGGTTCGGTTCACTCTTGGGTCGGGTACGTCATCAAAATAACTTGACAAGCTCCCTTGTAACTCTTGCATGGAAATAGGTGGGGCTTCTGAGCGTGGTTGCTTTGACTTAGACGTTGGCACAACGGGCAGGAATCCTTTATCCATTGAGTTTTACGGCTTGATGACTTAGCTTTTAAGGCATTATAGAATTGCTCATACCTGAATGCCACGTTTTCTATAGTTGTCTTTTTGTCAAGTACAATTTATACCAAATTAGATGAGCTTACCCTGGCTATATCAAAAGCTGTTATCATCCACGGGCCATCTTTAGTGGTCGGCATTGGATTTGTAAATCCATAGGTTATATATTGAGTGAGAGATGTAAGTGGCCGAATTTCCCAATCTTTAGGAATTTGTCCCAGAGGTGAGTCTTTGAACTGTTCGGGGTGTGTGATCGCATCCCTCAATTCCCCATTCTCATCTAACCCCCGTGTCAGCAAGTCGTGCAGCAGTCCAGCCTTCATCTGCTTGAGCTTGGCGATGAGAGAGGAGGTATGTGCGATCGTTGAGTCGATCGTGTCAATAACTTCAGCGATTCTATGTTGTTCTTCGGGAGATGGAACAGGAATTAGAAGAGGGCGTAAATCTTCAAGATTAATGTTCTTCTGAGCGCTTTGTGGTGCGCGTGCATCCAGCCGTTGTTTAGCACGGCGGATGCATAACTCTACATACCGAATGCTGTTAGGTTTTTTAACAACTGCACCAACAACACTATCAGGAAAAAACATAGGGATGCCAAGAATGGCAGTATCGGCAATATTTGCTGCAATAGTGATTGCAATCGTACCAACAGGAAACTCTCTGCTTACTGTAATTCCACGCTCGTTTAAAGTTTGACTGTATGTGCTGAGTATTCCTCCTGATGAATTGGCGATATCACCTGTTTGAATAAAAGGGTATGAACCTCCATAAAAACGAGGGTCATTTCGTGGTCTATGAGTAAATTTTCCTCTATCTACATCAGCTAGTTCAGATAGTGGTTTAACGTCCCAATCTTTTGGAATTCTCCCCAGAGGCGAATCCTTAAACTCCTCAGTTTTAACAACAGTCTCACGCATAACCCAACCCACTCAAAAACACATTCAACTGCTGACGCGCCGCATCCCGTTCCGTTTCAATATCCTGCAACGTCACGCGATACTTATCCCACCAATTCTCAACCGCTACAATCACCTGCTGACGGTGAGCCGTGACATATCGCTTCAACTCAACAATTAAGCCATCCTTGAAAATCGCCAACACCAACTCCTGACACTTCTCATCCGTCAACGCCGCACGCGCCGCTTCCAAACGCTTCACCAACTCATTCTTCAGCGTCCTCAGCCTCCCCTTCGATTCATTCAATTGCTTTTTAATTTCCTTATAGGGTTCCAGTTGTTTCTCAATCTCGGCAATTTCCGCTTCCATCGGCTCAACCGTCGCCTCAAGTTCTGCGATTTTAGCCACATTCAACAACGGCGAATTCTTCTTTAAATCCTTAATTTCCTTCTTCGGCTCCTTAATCGAACCTTTCAGAGTCTTGAGCCTTGTCTCCAACTCCTTAGCAAAATTAACCGCCTCCGCCTCCTCATCGCTGGCTTCTCCCTCCTGGGCCTCTTCCCCCCCTTCAAACGCAACCTTAAGCTGTTCTAACTCCGCAATTTTCGCCTCAGCGTCCGCAATTTCCTCCAGATAGTCCGGCATCAACCGCACCACCAGCTTATGATTGAGCGGGTCGAATTTGGTCTGATTCTTCTGCGTCTCATCATCTTGCTCTAGAGCATCCCGAATTGTATCCACCCAACTATCCACCAACCCGCCAAAATCCGATTCCGAGAGCGTTCTGAGTTCATACTTCACCTCATCCCACCAACTCGCCACCACACCCGCCACCTTGAAGCGGTCAAGTAAACCCACAGGTTTCAGGCTATCAACAAACGAATGCAAAAACTCCCCTCGCAGTTCCATCACTTTCTTCGTTTTCGGCAACTCGCCCAAATCAGGTGCATGAAGTTGCCACCAAGCAGCAAAAACACTATAAAGCTTACCTTCTTGTTGTTCAACGCCAGCATCAGATTCAATAAAAATTTTAATCTGCCCTCTTTCCGTAATTGAGGCAATAAAATCTAAATAATCCATTAACAATGCTCCACTAAAATTCTAGTTGGATCGAATCCATGCGCCTCTAACAATAGACGCTTTGCCTCAACCTCAACTTTAGGAATTCCCCCCAATAAATGTGCTTTCACATCCTGCGGTTCTGGCGGTGGCGCATTGTCCGCATAGCGGCGAATATTGCAGTTATAATCATTGTCTGCTAATTCCTGCTTTGTCACCACAGCCGAATAACCCGGTAAAGCCTTAAAATTTTCAAACACCCAGGTAATCTTTTCAATATGTTCGGGGCGCAAATAATTCTGAGCGCGACCTGCATAAAATTCCGCATCGGCATTAATAAATAATACCTGATTTTTACGTGCCGCAGGTTTCGCATCTTTACTCCCACGCATCACTAAAAGACAAGCAGGAATCCCCGTCCCATAAAATAAATTTGGCGGCAAACCAATCACCGCTTCTAAACAATCTTTGTCAATCAAACTCTCGCGAATTTTCTTTTCTTCACCCCCCCGAAACAGCACCCCATGAGGCATTACCGTCGCCATCATCCCCTTATCTTTTAGCACCGCCATCATGTGCTGAGCAAACATTAAATCTGCTTTTTTTCCCGTTTCTGGACAAAATCCATGCGTAAACCTTCCCTGAAATGCCATCCCTTCACGGCTATAGTTTTGGGAAAAAGGCGGATTGCTAATTACTCGGTCAAACCGCATGAGTTCCCCGCCTTCAATATGTAAGGGATTAAATAGCGTATCATCATTGTGAATATCCGCATCCCGAATCCCGTGCAGCAGCATATTAATTTTACAAATTGCCCACACGCCGCCGTTATTATCCTGCCCGTAAAGCGCTAAATTTCTGGCATCGCCGCCGCACTCTTCAACATATTGCTTTGCCAGAATTAATATACCTCCTGAACCACAACAAGGGTCATAAACAGACATCCCTGGTTGTGGTTTCATCAGCCGCACCATCAACTGCACCACTTCACGTGGCGTATAAAATTCGCCCCCTTTCTTCCCCGCAGAATCAGCAAAATCTTTAATCAAATACTCATAAGCAGCACCCAATAAATCGGGAAACACCAAATCTTCATTTCGCAATCGATGCTTACTAAAATGTTGAATTAATTCGCGTAACTTAGTATCAGAAATCCGACTTTTTCCCACCTGACGATTAAAATTAATGTGACCTAATACTCCTGCTAAAGCTTGGTTCTTATCTTCCAGAGAACCTAAAGCTTTATTCAATCCATCTGCTACTTTTTCATGTACTTCATCGCGAATATAAGCCCATCGCGCTTTTTCCGGTACAAAAAAAGCCTCTTGGTAACTCATGGGATTTTCCGCCCTCTGTTTCGCCTCTTCTAGCGTGCGTCCCCGTACCAAATTGTCTTGTAGAATTTGGTCATAACGTTGCTCAAACACATCCGAAGCGCGTTTGAGGAATAGCATCCCAAAAATATACTCTTTGAACTCCGAAGCATCCATATTGCCCCGCAGGATATCGGCGGCGGCAAACAGATGTCGTTCCAGTTGTGGCAGAGTTAGCTTACCCATGAAAAAATACTTAATATTAAGTAAAAAATATTCCTGATAAATGTGATCGCACCTAACTCACCAGCTTACTAGCTAGCCCTTGATGAATCAGATCTAACCAGACAGGAATTACAGGCTCACCAGATTTTAAGGATGCGATCGCACTCTCCAAATCAAACTCTACCAGTTTAAGCGATCGCTTTTTTTTATTCCAGCACAACATAAACCGCCCTAGCGGAACCGAATTTGTAAATTCCGGTTCATTCTCCCTCAGCCGTTGCCGCGTCCGAAGCGCCACCTCAAAACTCAACCCCACAGCCAGACAAAGGTCAAACGGCGCCAACTCCTCGATTTGATGGCAGGCAAAAACAAGCTCTAATCAATGAATTACTGATCCAAGCCAGTAAAAACATCAAAACATAGAGTCAAGCTTTTCGGTAACGTCTTGTTGGTCACGGCCCCGGTTGTCGTCATATATCATGAGAGTGTCAAGCTTTCTGTGTCTGCTGAGTTACGGAATGTGGATTCAAAAAAAAGCTGCACCCTCTGGACTAAGCGTGCAGCTTTTTGCAGCCTGGCGGATACTACTTCTTAGAAGAACCTGACCTCTTTCGTAACATTGGTAAGGTTAGTACCTGAATTAGTAAGACAATAGAACGGATTAGGAAGGGTATAGCTACAATGAATTCAGTTTCCGTACCCAAATACTGAGGCGGTATACTTGGTGGAATTTCGCTCGGTACAGCAATGCAGTTTCAAAACAATCCTGATTGCTGTTCCGAACAACTAGGATTTCCTTTGGGCTATAGCGGCTGTATCGGAACACCATTCAACACAGCCATGACGAACCCAGAAATGGCATCTACACTCATTAAGCTGCCTAACCGAGGGATGAATCGTCGGTCGTCCCAACCAGTCTATAGTGACTTTCCACGAAGGATGCTGCGTCTGCTTTAAGGACAACAAAATCGCCTCTCCGCATTCACCGGGACATCGAAAACAAGCCCACTTTCGATAGCGGCCATCACCAACGACCAATACCTGTTTCGGTATAATTTCTTCAGGTGCTGGATGAACTTTAACTATCCGTGCTGACAAGTCTGGTCTTTCAATTACCTTCAGCTTGATTAGAATCCATCGAATTAGATTGCGAAGAAACATAGCTCACTCCACCAAATCGAGAAATGGAACAATATCGCCTTTGCCCCAACAATCAGCAGTACCGCAAATAGGGCAATGCGACTTGGAATCAGCAGCTTGCTTTCGATCGGTCATCAGGTGAAATTTTCTTACTCTTTGGGCTATCGCACCGTTCTCGCCTCGAAATCCTTGAAGGCGGTGTACCAACTCTTCAATCGCCATAATCGCAACACCTGTGGTGAAGAGTACCACTGCGGGACTTGGGTTTCCTTCACCTAGAACGTAAGCCTCTGCTTTCCGCCGTTCGTACTCGACTGGATGGTTCCGCTTCAAAGCCTCATCCCGCGCCGCCACAGAATTGATAACTTCTCGGCACAACAGGCAGGTGTGGTTGGGTATTAGTGCCGTTACTCGACCATCTAGCGCTTTGATTTCTGGCGGTTCAGTTGGAGATACCTCGATGGCAAGCCCTCCATCGAAAACAGGAGTCAGGTAATAGTAGGCAAAGCGGTTAAGCAACAACCGTCCGGCATGGTCATCCGTGCAACCGAAGACTATATCGCAGGACTTCAGGGCATCTCGGCAATCCCGATCGCCTATCCACGATTGATAGGACTTTACTTGCACTCCAAGCCCTAACTCCGAGAGCGAGCGCGCTACAGCCAGAACCTTCGGGCGCTTTGCTTCAGCGTCTTCCCGAGTTGCGCCGTGAAGTCGATTCAAGTTACTCTCTTCAACTACATCTGGATCGAAGAGCGCAATCAGCCGTACTCCCATTTTGGGAAGCAGCATGGCTACTGCGCTGCCCGTACCGCCGCAGCCTACCACTCCAACCCTGAGCGTCGATAAATCCTGAGCAAGTGCTTCCCCAAATGCTAGCGATTGTCGCTGAAAGACTGACGAAGGTATATCCTGTCCCCGTCCCGTGTAGTGAAGCTTGATTGCTTTTCCTACAACACAAATCAGTTGTAGGGGAATCGACTCATGCTGGCTCGTCCACAGGCGACCGACAAGCTCTCCTGAGTCTGTGAAAATTACGCTCGGGAGTTTTGTCTGGGCCCCGTTTCTGTTTTGGGCAAGCTCTATAAGGTCAGGCTCGTTTCTATCATCCTGTTCGGAAAACGCAGCGATACCTCCCGGATGGCTGTGAACGAGAGCCACTGTCATCCCCCTCGTTTGAACGAGCTTCAATGCTCGAACAAAGGAATCAGTCTTCCACGTAATATGCCGATCGGAACTCGAAACTATTTCATCTTCAGGAACCGGAAGGATTTCATAGGAAAGATATTTCCGGCGCTGCTGACCATCCCAAGGGTCCGATTCAATGACTACCTCACCGCAGATCACGTAAGCCGCTCGTTCTCGTCCATCGGCGCGGCTCAGGGTTTCTTGGAGGTATTTAAGGTGTTCCTCCTGCAACACCATACTGGCAGTAAAGCTCATACAGCTACCTCCAGAGCGTGTTCCACGCGCTTGAGCATCGTCCAAATACCGTCAGTACCGGGACGCCACTCGTTGTTGTGGCGCGACCACCGTTGCCAGGAGACTCCATTGAACATAAAAGCCTGGTTTGCTGCTGTGGGGTAACGGTTGTGAGTGGCAAGCTTCACCCAGGGTTGCAAGTAAAACATATCTGGCGGGACATCTGGGTAGCCGGGCGGAAGCACGATCAATACCTCTGCCTGGTGGACATCGTACTTGTTAGACGGCAACCTAAAGCCAGGGAGAATGACCCCTTTCTGGCTCCCGTCTATAACTTCCTGAAAAACAATACCTTTGTTTTCAAGATATTCCCGCTCTCGCGACGGTAAGAAACTCACGGATTAACCCTCCGTCGTAGTCTTCTTACCGGTGAAGAAGCGCTCGACTCCGGGAGCTTGGAGATCCACCGACTCCTCATTTCCCACCGGGCGGTCTTCTCCGTCCCGTACCTCCAGCCAAACTCCATAAGATTTGGGGTCAACTCCAGCAAGTTGTTTGAGCTTCAGTCCGGTAATCAGCGGTATGCCCCACTCAAATTTCCGGCCGTCAATTACAAAACGGAAAGAGCGATCGCTTCGCCAGGTAATAAACGCCTCTATACCCGGTTTCCGCAGATCGACCGTTTCATCAGGCCTGATTTCCTCAAGCTGCCCGTTCTGCAACCGCTGAAAGATGAGGTATTCATCAGATGGCCTCTTCCCTGCCGTGTCAAGAAGCTGAAAGCCCGCAATCACAGGATCGTCCACTTCATAAGAAGTTTCATCAATCTGAATCCGATAACTTTTTGATGCAATCACAGTAACACTCCTTCATTAATTGCGATAATGATTAACAATTGCTAGTTCGCAATTAGTAATATTACACAAATGACTTAAAATTGCAAGGTAGCAATGGGAGAGGGAGGATGGCTAAGGTAGAGTTCGATGTAGAGTCCTTTTACGCAGCGCTAGACAGCCAGCGACAGTCGCAGCGCCTAACGTGGAAGCAGGTAGCGGCACAGTCTGAGGTAAGCGCGTCCACTTTGACCCGTATGGCTCAAGGAAGGAGACCTGATGTGGATAGTCTTGCAGCACTGCTAAAATGGTCGGGATTGCAGGCTGAGTCCTTTGTCAAAGGAGCTCGGGATGTTCGGACTGAATCAGACCCGCTTACTCAAATTACTGCGTACTTGCGGGCAGATCGCAATCTCACGCCAGAAGGAGCCGCAGCTCTCGAAGCCATTCTCAAAGCAGGTTACGAGCGTCTACGCAAGGATCGAATAGATTGATGAAAAAGCAGTTACGTCGCGGGTTCAAAACTGAAGCGGATACTTATGCTCGGGAATATAGAAAGGAACTGAGTCTCAGGTCTCATGACCCCCTTTGTCCCTGGAGATTGGCCCAACACTTAGAAATCCCCGTAGATCCCCTATCGGCTTACACCGAAATACAAGAAGCGGTGGCCTATTTTATGGAACAGGATCGGGAAAGCTTTTCGGCTGTCACCATCATTGACGGCTACCGACGGCGTATCATCCACAACGATTCGCACCCTCCCCACCGACAGGCTTCAAATATCGCTCACGAACTCGGTCACGGCATTCTCGGTCATATTCCGCGTCCTGTACTCGATGAGCACGGCTGCCGCCACTTCGACGTGGAACAGGAGGATGAAGCGAATTGGTTAGGGCCAGCGCTGCTTATTTCAAAGGAAGCAGCCTTTCACATTGCTAAAACTAAGATGAGCGTGGTCAAAGCAAGTAGGGTTTATCAGGTTAGCGAGCAAGTTATCACCATGCGCCTCAATATGAGTGGAGCGCGCAAGATATTTACCAAGTAATTGACAAAAATGGAAGACTTATTACCCGGATATTATTCCCCATCTGACGAAGATTTTTTGGAGCTTTGGCAAAAGTGCATTTTTATTTTTGATACTAATATTATTTTAGATTTTTATGAACATCGTAATGAAACACAGGAAGATTTTTTTAAAGTTTTAGACGCTATAAAAGATAGTTTGTGGATTCCTCATCAAGTTGCACTTGAATATCATGAAAATAGAATTAACAGGATAAAACAAGCAGAGTCCAATTTTTCTAATGCTAAGAACTTATTAGACCAAACCACAGAAACTCTTTCTCAGAATTTCAACTCCCAATGTTTTCCTCCCGAAGTTGTCCAAGAAATGAGAGAAAATGTAAAAAAAGTCTTTGATACTTTTTAGGATAAATTAGCATCTTGCAGAGAGGAGCTAATTCAAATAATACCAATTTTATGTGAAGTTGCATATAATAGATAGATGGCGTTTATGGTGCGTTTTATGGCTCGTCTTTTAAAAATCACAATAGAAAAAAGTGCAGAATTTTTAAAAAAACAACTAAAAAATACTCGTACAGCGAGTCAGAAAGAAAGAATACAAGTATTATGGTGGTTAAAAACAGGGCAAGTACAGGAGCACCAAAAATTAGCGCATCGTTTGGGTAGAGACAAATCTACGATAAGCCGGTGGCTACAAAAGTATCGACGTGGTGGATTATCGGAATTATTGTTGGTGAAAAAAGCCCCCGGACAAGTACAACACTTAACTATTGAGGCATTAGCAGGACTTAAAGAACGCTTAGCAACAGGAGCCCCTTTCAAAAGCTACGGGGAAATTGTGGAATGGCTAAAAACAGAGTATAATTTAGAACTGACTTATGCAACAGTCTATGCCTGGGCGCATTACCGTCTCCAAGCAAAACTGAAAGTGCCACGCCCGCAAAGTGCTTTACAGGACGTAGAAGCAGTGGAGCTTTTTAAAAAAACATTATTGCAGCAGTATTGACGTTGCAAAAATATTTTGGTAAGGGTAAAAAGCTACGATATTTGTGTCAAGATGAAACCCGGTTGGGATTAAAAACATTGACAGGAAAATTAATTACAGCCAGGGGGGTAAAACCAGTTGCTCCCATACTATGGAAACGTGAAAATTTTTGGTTGTATGGGGTTGTCGAACCATTGAGTGGCTGGCATTTTTGCCAAGAATACGCTCATCTTAAGGGAGAATATTTTCAGCAATTTATTGACGCTCTTTCTCTACACTTGGGTGAAGATATTGCCCTTATTCACATGGATAGAGCGGGTGCTCATATCACTAATGAACTATTATGGCCCGAAAATTTAATTCCTGTCTGTCAACCCTCACATAGTCCAGAACTTAATCCAATTGAAAGGGTCTGGGAATATATAAAACAGGAACTTGTTGGAGAGGTTTTTACAACACTTGAGCAATTACGAGAGCGATTGAAACAAGTTCTTGAAAAAATCACCCCGCTCGCAAATTAGTTCGTTGTCATCTTACAAGTTTATTCTTGAAGCCCTATTCTATGCAGCTTCATATTAAATTGGTATAAGGGGTATTTCCAGGGATTCAGCCCCCTAAACCACTTTGACTATCTGGTTCCGATCGCTCATAATCCCTACTCCTCACCTCTATCCGATTTAGCTCTTCTGCAACCACCGCCCAAAAATCAATATCTTCAGAGGAAATACCCTGAGCTAAAACCAATTTTTCTCCGCGAAGTTTAATTAACTCCCCTCGGACAGAAACAGTCAGAGAAGACACCGAAACCCCGTCCGACTCTCGCACGATAAGATCGTACAAATCTCCTACCCGAACGCGAGTGTACTCATCAGTCTCTTCCACGCGCTCGGGAGCATGATTAAGTAAATACTCAAAAGCTCTTTGAGCCGTTGGCAGGATAGACTCAGCCATTTTTACCTGCTGAATATCCAGTGTCGGTGCTGGCGGTACTGAATCAGGATTCAAATTGCCTGCTGGCGGGTTCGGAATTATCGGCTCTAACCAATTAGAGAATATAGCCAAATCCTCTGATTTTTCTTTAACAGTTGCACCCAATACCTCTGCATCGCCATAAGATAGAGCGCTTTGCACTTCACCCTCTAAATTAATTCGCAGTACGATGTGGCTGTCTCTATCTGAAATCACCCTGATTGCTTCACCCTCCTCTAAAAATGCTGTCCAATCTTCTATAACTTTGCGTTTCCCTAGCTTCAACTGTTGGCAGCCATCTAATAAAGTCCTAGATAGCAAATTCTCTAGCTCTAAGCGCTCTTTTTCTCTTAGCTTTACTACATCTTCTGTAAACTGTTCTCCTACTCCCTCTTCACTTTCAGTCTGGTATTTCAAAATAGCCAGATTGCTTAAAGCAAGAGGTACGATTAGTTCGCTATAATCAGAGCGATCGCTCTTCAACTCTTGCTCCTGTTCAGCTTCTAAAGTTCCTGCTTCTGTCGATCGCGAATCAGCTTCATCACCCTCTCCTTCACTGCCCAGCGTCCCAACTTGATTGTCGCCATCTACTTGGGACAGCTCGAAAAGCAAATTTTGTTTTGATTGCCAATCTTGCCTTTTTGAGGAAGATAAGCCTTTAAGCTCAAGAACTCGGCGTTCGCAATCTTTGTTTAATTCGATGAAATTGGCGGCATTAGTTTTTACCAGACTGATTTGAGCATAGGCATATTTCTCACCTGCTAAGGACAGAGCAAAATCAATAGCAGCGAGGCAGCCGTGATAAAAATCTTGAGTCTCGCCGATGCAGACACAATCTTCTATATCTGGTTCGCAATCGGTTTTTCTTCCAATTTGTCTAAGTTGAGAAATAGATCTAACAGGCAACCTAGAAATGGATAGCTTACAGTCACCTTCTACTGAACTTGAACTTAAACTTTGTTGGGATGAGTTATCTTCTTCATCATTGATAAAAGTTGCTATTTTAGCTTCTAAAAGGCTAAGCGTTTGTACTCCGCTTTCTTCGTCTATTAATTTAACTGCCCCATCCAATCCCGCCAGCAATCCCTGGTAAAAATCTTGAGTTTCTCCAGCTATTGCTCGGTCAGTTGCTATCTTCTCAAAAAAAGCCAGCCCTATTTGTTTTAGCCTCAAGATATAGTCAGGGGAAAATCTCTGTATGGTGTCTAAAAACATAAGTGTTCCGCCATCTAAAAGCGCGTCGATATTTTAGCAACCAACCTATCATGCGCTCTTGTCGCTCTCGGTACGCCTTCAGTTGTAACTAACTTTAGTTCTCAAGGCATAGAACATTGAACCAGTAATTGTTTTATCAAAAAGTATTGTCCGGAAATAAGCCATTGAACAAATGCCTTTTCCCTATTGCTTGCTATAACTAGCTGGAATTACAAGAAACAACAGCCACTCGGACGATAGTTTTGCCTCTCGATCGCGTTTTAATAGTCCGCAAGATTAATTTTGCCGATGACTTTTGAGGTGGGAAATTAGGAGGGACGGCGGATTGAGTTTACAGCCTTTAGCTTTTAGCTTTAAGCAATAACTTTACTGTTAATAGGAGAACGGCGTTCCCATGCATTTTGACTATCAATACAGCTCTCGACAGCCTGCACCCGCCGATCCGCTGCGGCACAGCAGGAGGCACATACTAGCATCCGTCCTATTGCTACTGGAGTGCGATCGCACTTTTGCCGACTGGTCTCTCCCCCAACTGCCCCACGTATCAGGGTTTACCTACAAAGGAAATCGCTTTTTGGTAGCAACTCACAAAGAGACTGAGCAGATAGTTTGGGGGTGGCTCGAGGATAATTTATGGGCAGTAACCAATACTGATGAAGATATGGACTTGCTGCTCCAGCACTTGCAAATTTCCCCATCTCTAGTTGAAGCATTTAATGGACAAGCTGCTATCAATTACCTTCGGACAGTTCATCCTAGAAAATTTTGCAAGCTTCTGTCTCCTGCCATAGCCAATCCCACCCAGTTCGTGCAAGCTCTGTTTGAGAACCGCAGCAGACCGGGATTGGTTAAACGCGCCATTTGTGAGTCAGCCCAGTTCTCGCCTTTGGCTTGGACAGAAGTAGAATGGGCTGGATATCTCATTTACTGCATTGTTAACCAACCAGAGGTACTTCCTGGCTCGCTCAAACTAACAATCAACTATCCTTATCCCTACAAGTCAATGAAAGAGCGAGCTTAGAAGTATTTAGCGTCACCTGCCAGCATTTATACCCGACCACATTGCCGTTGTCTTTTACAGCAACGGCATGGTCACTGTTGCCAATTGCCTTTCCGAGTGGGAAAAAATAAAAAAATTGCTAATGCGCCTTCTGAGATATCACTTTTATATGAGAGTATAACTATAGTTTTTCTACAAAACGGTCTGGGGATAGTGACGGTTCATGCCTAAAGCGCAGACATTCCCACACTTCAACAAGAGTGCAAATATGCTTACAGTTTTAACCGCCGCCTCCTTTTGCATGCAAGATTGGAACTATGGTGGCACGTTACCGGAGGGCAAGTCATGACAAAGATAATCTCGCTGTTCAACCAAGCCGGTGGTGTGGGGAAAACCACGATCGCACTCAATCTCGGCTACCACCTCTCTAAGCGAGGCCGCAAGGTTCTTCTTATCGATATCGATCCTCAAGGTTCTCTGACGCTCTTCATGGGAGTTGACTCTCAGAATTTGGATAAAACTGTGTTTGATGCCATTGTCAATGAGGAGCCTATGCCCATCCACACGGGTATTCACGGTATGGATCTGGCTCCTACCAACATCAACCTCAGCGCGGCTGAAATTCAACTGGTTAACATGGATTTTCGGGAAGTTCGCCTCAAAGATGCGATCGCCCCCATTCAAGACAACTATGACTTCATTCTCATAGATTGCCCTCCCAGTTTAGGGTTGCTCAGCTACATCAGCCTGGTCGCCGCTACTCATGTCTTAGTCCCCGTTGAGACTCACTACAAAGCCTTTGAGGGCACCAACCTCCTGTTGCAAACAGTAGCCAGAATCAGAAAGAAAGGAAACCGCTCTTTGCAGATAGCTGGTTTTGTTCCCTCCCGCTATGCTGCTGCCAACTCTCAGGACAAGCGGACTCTCAAGGCTATGAGCGAGCAGTTTACGACCTTCGGCCCCGTTTACACTCCCATCCCGCGCATAACTGCTTTCGCGGATGCTTCCGAGAAACAAGTCCCGCTTGCTGTTTACGAACCTAAAAATCCCGTCGTCAAAATATTAGACCAGCTAGCAGCCAAGATGGAGAAACTCAATGTCAAGTAAGAATGAACAGCCTTATAAAGGTAAGGCAAATTTGAGCGTTTTGTTTGGAGATGATGAAGTAGCAGAACCAACGGCAGAAAAACTGCTCTCGATTGAGTCGATCAAGCTTCCATCCTCTCAACCTCGCCGATACTTCGACTCCCAAGCAATGCAGGCTTTGGTGGAGTCAGTAAAAACTGATGGAATTCTCCAACCTTTATTAGTTCGTCCTTTGGGAGATGATAAATACGAGCTAGTAGCTGGCGAAAGGCGGTATAGAGCTGCTAGAGAATTAGGATTGACAGAAGTCCCTGCGATCGTTCGGGACTTGACGGAACAGCAAGCTCTGCGCGTCGCATTAGTTGAGAACCTGCAGCGGGAAGACCTCAACCCAGTCGAAGAAACGGAGGGTATCTTGCAACTGCTCTCCCATCACCTCGAATACGATCGAGAAGAGGTGGTGCGGCTGCTCTACCGAATGCAAAATGACGTACAGAGGATGAATGATAACGTTATCATTCATCATGAAACGCAGATAGTCGTCAAGGTTTTTAGCGAATTGGGGCGGATGTCGTGGGAGTCTTTCGTCAGCAACAGACTGGGACTGCTGAAGCTGCCGACAGACATCCAAGAAGCCCTGCGCCGGGGTCAGATCGAGTACACCAAGGCGCGAGCGATCGCCAAAGTTAAAGACGAGCAGGCAAGAAAGTCGCTTCTAGAAGCAGCGATCGCTCTTAGTTTATCTTTAACTCAGATTAAAGAACGCATCGCGGATTTAAAGGCAGGTACTTCGGGAGAAGAACCGGAAGAAAATCTGAAAACCCAAATAAAGGGAGCTTTAACAAAAGCGAACAAGTCCAAAGCTTGGAGCGATCCAAAGAAGCAGAAGCGCCTCCAAAAAATCATAACAGAGCTAGAATCTCTCTTAGCCGATTAGAAAAAGCAAGGGCGATAGCGCATCCACCTAATCGCTACAACCGGAGTCTAGACAATAATTTTAGCCATTGAAGGTGATGGTTGTGCCCATTCAAAGGCAGAAGTGAGAAGACACTTATGATGAGTTAAATATCCGGCTTCTAGCTTCTGCCTTCATACTTCTGTCTTCGGATGTCTTCTGCGTTGGTTTTGTAAGACTAAGAAGGATTCTTGGTGCAAGTCATTGTACAACCGAACTCCTAAAAACCTATTCAGGACAGGACGCAATTGTCACAATTAGTAAGGTGCCTCAGATATCTAAACCCTCAATAATTGTTCGATCAATTTACCTGACGCACCCTACAAGTTGATTTTAGTATGCCAGTTGCGTCCAGTCCTGCGATTGTTATTTGGGTTTGTTTCTAGCTTAACGCGCGATCGCGCTGCATACAGGGCTTGATATTATTCCTACGCTGGCTGTTGGGAGGCAAAGTTTAAGTTTTTGTGAAGGATGCGGTCTTAATCGAGAGGACATTATTTTTTGGCGATCCGTCTGATAAAGGCGATTGCGCGCGGGACGGCACAATTATTTCTGTAAAAAAAAGTCGCGCACGCTAACAATAATTCTAACTAAGAGTGGCAGTGAATGAGAAATTAGCTTTGCGACAGTGAATGAGAAATCAGCTTTTAGGTAGAACTCGCTCAAGCTTGGCAGTTGATAGGTTAGAGACATAGAGATGAAACCGAAAAAAGCAAACTCAAACCCTGTTTTGCTTATGTTGACAGTTATGCCGCAAACTCACACTCTTTCAAACCGCAGCCGACTTTCACCACCGTCAAAGTATCAAACCCTGTTAGACTGTTTTTTGGCAGATTTTCAAAAGTCGCTAAATGCTTTTGCCCGCGCTTGGAACAAGTACCAGCCCAACGATTCGCTCTCAAACGACAGAAAACAAGACTTAGATTGGCTTGAATCGACGCTGCAAGAGTACAAGATTTCCATCCACACTTCAACTAACAGCCAAGCGTTTTGGAGAGGTTGCAAGGATGGAAAACATAGCAGGAGAACAATTTGTGACTTCCACTCGCCAATGGTCGCACAAACCTTACTCAAAGCGATCGCGAATCCGAAAGCAACTCAAATATACGAGCTGGGGTTTCAAGTTGGTTGGCGGTACGTTCGCCTCAAAGACTACTTGCTGCGAATTAGAAAACAGCGAAAGTTGGAAGAATCCAAGCAGCTTCAAGATTATCAACAGTTTTTAAGTTTTATCCGCCAAAAGGCTGAGTCAGAAGATATGGACTCGTTCGTAAGCTTTGGATGGAGGCGGGAGAAAAATTCAGGGCAATGAGAGATAAACCCAGTAAAATCTTGGCGGTTGACGATACAACTGACAACTTATTTATTATGCAGGCTATTCTCTCAGAAGAAGGCTACTGCGTCAGCACGAGCTCCAGCGGACTTGATGCTTTAGCTAAGGTTGAGGAGTCGCCACCAGATTTACTCCTGTTAGATGTAATGATGCCAGAAGTAGACGGTTACGAAGTGACTTACAGAATTCGCTCAAATCCTCAACTTCCCTTTATCCCCATCCTGTTAATTGCGGCTGACAACTCAATGACCATAGCAGATGGACTCGACTTGGGCGCTGACGATTTTGTTTGCAAGCCCATCCAGGTAAATGATTTGCTGGCTCGGGTCCGCAGCCTCCTCCGGCTCAAACACAGCATAGATGCGATGCTGGAAATGACAAAGGCACGAGAGGATTTTGTGGCTCGTCTTACCCACGACTTGCGGATTCCCCTAGTCGGCGCTGATAGAATGCTGACCCTACTCCAACGAGGGAAATTTGGTGAACTGCCCGTTCAAGCGGTAGAGGCGATCGCCACCATCGGCAACAGTAACCAAAATTTGCTTTCGTTAGTCAATACTTTACTAGAGGTTCACCGATTTGAATCTGGTTGCAAAACTCTGGCGATCGCCCCCTTTGACCTCAAAAAACTGGTCAAAGAAGTCGTTAAGGAACAGGAGGCTGTGGCTATTGATAAAGGACTTGTCCTAACTTTCGACGACCCTGACCCGCAACCACTAAGGATTGAAGGCGATCGCCTCGAACTCCGCCGAGTCATCACCAACTTAGTGGGAAATGCCATTAAATTCACCGATTTTGGTTGTGTGAAAATCGTTGTTCGTCCAGATGCCAAGTCGGTAAATATTACCGTGGAAGACACCGGCCCCGGCATCAGAGCCTCAGAACAAGCTTCGCTGTTTGAACGATTCCGCCCCGGAAACCATGCTAGAGCAGGTTGCGGTCTGGGGCTGCACTTGTCAAGCCGGATTGTAGAAGCCCACTCTGGCAGCATTGACGTGACATCAACGGTGGGCCAAGGCAGCACATTTACTGTACGGCTCCCCATCTCGCTCTAAAAGTTTTGTTTGGATCCAAAAGAGCGCATATGTTCTACCTTGGACACACCCCTGTCCCTGAAGTACAATTGTCCCTTTTTTAAACAAACCAACCATGAATAAAATTAGCGTTGCCTTAATTGAAGACCACCACCTGACAAGGGCTGGAATCAAAGCAGCTTTAGAAGACTGCGAAGAACTCGAATTTATCGGAGAAGCAGCTAACGGTCTACAAGGGATAACTTTACTGGAGAAAACCCGGCCTGATGTAGCGATCGTTGATATCGGACTGCCGGGATTGGTAGATGGGATTGAACTGACAAAAAGGTTCAAAGAATACATACAAGCCGACAAAAACCCAAGCGTGGATAACCAACCAAAAGTGTTGATTTTAACGATGCAGGATAATGAGGAATCCGTGCTGGCAGCTTTTGCAGCGGGAGCCGACTCTTACTGCATGAAAGATGTCAGTTTTGAAAAGTTAGTGGAAGCTGTTGTTGAGACAAATGCTGGTGAAAACTGGATCGATTCTTCAATTGCCAGAATCGTTTTGGCTCGCATGAATAACCCTTTCAAGGAAGCTGTTAACAAAGTCCCCATTTCCACTGTCTCAATCAATGGAGTTGAGCCAGAGTACAGTCAGTTGTTAATGGCAAACCCTTTAACAGAACGAGAAAAAGAGGTTATAGCGCTGATTGTCGAAGGTTGCAGCAATGAGGAAATCTGCAAGCAGCTATACATTTCTCTTGGTACTGTGAAAACTCATGTACGTAACATCCTCAACAAACTGTCTTGTGACGATCGCACTCAAGCTGCTGTCAGAGCCCTTCGCGCAGGTTTAGTTAACTAAACTCGCTTCAAGAGCAACCGCTTGGTAGATAATACAACAAAGACGTTCCGGCAATCTAAGCTATCTAGGCGAGGGTCGCGATTAGAGGAGGTGTAGTGCCAGTTAATGCCGACAAACCACACTTGTGGAAGCCCGATATTGCCCTGTAGGTAGACTTCTATAACAATTGGTTCATGCAGTTCGCTCCCCTCGCCTACCGCGACACTCGCATTGCTACAACTCAACAAGTTGAATCCGCCCCAGCAGATTGCGGTAGCCCAAAAACACTGACTTAAAAGATGGCAAGGATCTAGAAGAGGAAGCTTTAGGCAGCGAACCAAAGCGAAGCAGAAGCCCGAAAACACCAGCCGTTACGACTGCGGTTCCGATAAACAGCATCCGCCAACCCACAAAAGGTTCTAGGATTGCACCTACGGTTGAGCCGAACGCCATGCCACCTTCCATTGCCGCAAACAGCAATCCCAATGCACGCCCGCGCTGGTTCTGAGGATATAAATCCGCAACCAGTGCGAGCGACATTGGTACAACACCACTCGCGCCCAATCCGGTTAAGAGCCGCCAGGCAATCATTTGTGAGGCAGACTGCGCTGTTGCTGTCAGGGCTGTCAAAATGATAAACGCCAGGAGCGAAGCTCGAATGACACGCCCACGCCCCAGCCGATCAGAGAGTAGACCATAAATCAGGGTCAAAATGCCGTAGGCAATCATGTATGCTGGAACAATCAGACCAATTTGCTGCCCTGGAGCCTGGAAAACCTCAGCGAGTCGAGGAATGAGCGGCGCGATCATGTAGCCTTGGAAAAAGATTAGAGCGGCTGCGGCACAAAGTATCCAAAGCAAAGGTTCACGCCGCTGTGGGGTAGTGCTTTGTTCACTTGTTTCGTCGGTACGTTTAGTCATAAGCTTTTGCAACGTTATGATTAGCAATTTTTAACAGCTACTGGCTGACGCCTGGTGTTCCTCAAAAACTCTCTTTATGAGGACTTGCATCAAATGTAAACCTTGAACTTGAGTACAAAGTCAAGTCTTTTTTGAGAAAGCGCTCTATCCCACCGAACTGTTGTTTTCTGCTAATGACTGTTTCTCAACAACTCACTTTTTGCTAGATGTGTAAATAAAAACTTTCCCAGCCCCCTTGACATTGAAGTCAGGTATAGGGTTTAGGCTAGTTTCAGAGTTCAAAAGGAGAAGTTTGAGATGGCAAAGCGTATAGTCGAAGTCTTTACGGCTGGGTGTCCTTTATGTGATGAAACCGTTAAGTTGGTGAGGGAGTTAGCCTGCCCGAACTGCGAGGTGCAGGTGTACGACCTACGCGAGGGTTGCGCTACCAATGAGTGCCGCGAGAAAGCAAACCAGTACGGCATTAATCGCGTTCCTGCTGTTGTTGTAAATGGCAAGCTTGCTGAGTGCTGCTCAAACCAACAGCCAGTGTCCCGCGAAGTGCTTATAGCTGCTGGGATTGGGCAAGGATAAATTACTGAAGGGGGAGGGCAACTCCCCCTGCTGAATTAAAGAGGGGGTAAGAAAGTGAAACAGGGATTGTTTATCAGCCAGTTAAGCCGTCAACTGGGTATACCAGTTCCGACAATTCGCTATTACGAACGCTTGAGACTACTCAAGCCACCTGAGCGAACACAGTCACAATATCGTATCTATTCAGAAGAAGCGTTAGAACGTCTGCGGTTTATTCAAAAAGCTAAGCACTTCGGACTTTCCCTAGATGAGATCAAAAAGCTCATTGACATCAGCGCCCAAGGTATTCCTCCCTGTGCAAGCCTTAAGGCAATGGTAAAGGAGCATCTAGATGAGTTGGAGTGCCGTATTGAGGAAATGGTTGAATTTCTCCAGGATTTGGCTAATCGGTATTCAAAGATTGAGGCTTTGGTTGAAGAAGAGTCAACCACACCGAACAATGTCATCTGTGGTAGCACAATCTGTCGGCTGATTGAGCAAGAAAACGATACCCCCCGAAACATTACCAGCGAAACAGTTGTTAAAGAGCGTCTTAAGCGTTGATATGCGATCGCACTCATGGATTTTGGGCATGGCGGAGGTGTTCAGGTTGTGGTTTGGGTTTAGTTTCCCAAAAATTGAGGTGTTGGTGGCGATCGCGAACGCTGTTTTGCTTAAGATACCGCAGCGTTGTCTTTGTCAAGGATACGCTGCGAAAACTGGACTAATTCAGCAAAGCAACCGGGGTTATTTTCAAGCAACCATTCCGTGAGCATTACTGAGTGTTTAGTTTTCCTAAACTCGACCCGCGCGTTAATATTTTCGTCAACGTATTGGGGATTTGATAACTCCTCTGGAGTAATCCTTTTTTAACTAAAATCCATCCAATCCGCTAGATTCCTTGGAGCAAGAAGTTGACGAGCAAGGTCAAGAATTGCCGAGACAGTACCACCCAGCTACTAAAAAAACTTTGCAAAAAGTCTTTATCATCCTGGTAGTTGTTGGGGCAATTATTGGGGGAATTTTATCTATAGGGGTGATTTCGCTGATGCAAAAGGTCGGATTCACTGATGTGCCGGCACGGGTACAGAATCCGAAGTAATCAAGTCCGAAGAATCTGTCGATGCTGAATGCACTGATTTTCTGGGATGAAGCTTGAGAAACTATAATGTTTTGTATGGATGTTTTCTAAATAATTGATGCTTAAAAATTCTACGGCTGCGCCCGATCGCATTTCACAGCAACAGATTTCGGAAAAACTTGTCTCCGCAGGCTTTCACGCTCTTTCTGACCCCCTGCGGATTCAGATTTTGGAGTTGCTGCGAGAACAGGAGTTGTGCGTTTGCGAATTGTGCGAGCAACTTTCTGTCCCTCAGCCTAAACTCTCTTTCCACCTCAAAACCCTAAAAGAAGCCGGTTTAGTCCGCAGCCGCCAAGAAAGTCGCTGGATTTACTACAGCCTCAATTTAGCTCAGTTTGTCGCCCTCGAACAGTACCTCGCCGAATACCGCCGCTTCAGCCAGATCCTACCGGCCCGCCCTTGTTCCGACGCAGATTAACCTATCAACATTTCTTAATATGTTTATTGCCTGTTTGTCTTCCCTCATACTTGACATATCAAATTTTATTGATATGATTCCAGTGTACCCCTTAGTTATGACATTGGGTGAGGTCAATGAACCCAGCAGAAAAGCCCAAGGTTTCCGCACTAAGTATAATTGCTTTGACCATAGGTGCGATCGGGCTTCTCAGCTCCTGCGGACAAGTCCAGTCGCCAGAATCGCAAAGCATTAAAATAGACGGTTCCAGCACCGTGTATCCAATTACGGATGCGATCGCCAAAGAATATCAAAATACCAATCCCCAAAAAGCATTAATTACTGTTGAATTCTCCGGTACTGGTGGAGGATTTAGAAAGTTTTGTGCTGGCGAAACTGACATCAGCAACGCCTCGCGACCCATCAGCCCAGGAGAAATGGAAGCCTGCAAGAAAGCTGGCATCCGCTACTACGAATTACCTGTCGCATTTGATGCGCTCACAGTAGTAGTCAATCCCAAAAATGACTGGGCAAAAGACATTACTGTAGAGGAATTGAAAAAGATTTGGGAACCCGCCGCCCAAGGAAAAATTACCCGCTGGAATCAGATTCGACCTAATTGGCCGAATCGACCTATAACCCTTTACGGTGCAGGCAAAGATTCCGGTACATTTGACTACTTCACAGAGGCAACAGTAGGTACTGCGAAAGCCAGCCGTACCGACTATACAGCAAGTGAAGACGACACAGTTTTAGTGCAAGGAGTTATTAAAGACGAAAATGCTTTAGGTTACTTTGGATTGTCCTATTACGAAGGCAACCAAAGTCAATTGAAAGCTGTAGGTATTGACAGAGGCAAAGGAGCAGTGTTGCCATCCCGCGAAACTGTAGAAAAAGCTCAGTATCAGCCCCTGGCACGACCTCTATTTATCTATGTCAACTACAACTCGGCTCAAAATAAAGTAGAACTACGCAACTTTGTAGAATTCTACATGAAGAAAGCTCCGACTTTAGTTAGTTCTGTGGGTTATATTCCTTTACCACAAGAAGGCTATCAACTAATTTATCAGCACTTTTACAATGGCAAGGTAGGGACTGTTTTTGGTGGCAAAGCTCAGCTTGACTCGACAATTGGAGAGTTATTGCGACAGCAGGCAACTTTTTAGGTATCAGTGGTCATCAGTCAACTGTTGTAGCTTGTTAGCTATAAATTTAGATTGGTAACTAAAATCTAACAAGAGAGGTAAATTTATCACGGATCGACTCAATGTTCAAGTCAGTTTATAAGACAGCAAGCAGCTTGTTCTCACCCGAGTGCAAGAGAGAAGCAATTGCAGAATTTCTCGGTACGTTTATTCTGGTATTTGCAGGCACGGGCGCCGTGATGGTTAACAAAATTAGCCAGGGTGCAATCACTCATTTAGGCATTAGTTTTGTCTTTGGAGCCGTTGTCGCGGCAATGATTTATGCTACCGGTCATATTAGCAGCGCCCACCTGAATCCTGCTGTAACATTAGCTTTCTGGGCGAGCGGGTTTTTTGCAAGCAAACGTGTTTTGCCTTATATTCTAGCGCAGTGTGCGGGCGCGATAGCAGCTTCCACACTGCTGCTAATTACTTTAGGAAAAATGGCAAATCTCGGTGCAACTGTTCCTCTGAATGATAACTGGTTACAGTCTTTGATTCTAGAAACAGTATTGACTTTTATCCTGATGTTTGTTATTTTAGGTTCGGGATTAGATAGGCGCGCTCCAATCGGTTTTGCCGGGATAGCAATTGGGTTAACTGTAGGGTTAGAAGCTGCATTTATGGGGCCGATTACCGGAGCGAGTATGAATCCGGCGCGGTCATTTGGCCCAGCAATTGTAGGAGGAATTTGGCAGCACCAGTGGGTTTATTGGGTTGCACCAATTTTAGGAGCGCAACTAGCTGTTTTGGTTTATCGGATAATATCCGACGGATTTCGCGATATCAAGTAAGCGAGGAAAATAAATGAAAAGTGTGATGTTTATTTGCAAGAAAAATTCTACCCCTGTCGGATGAGGCGACTGCAATGGACGAACAACAAGCGCAACCAATTTCAGAGAATTTGTGGTGGGTGATTCCAGGTCAACTGGCAGGGGTGCGGAAGCCAACAGCCGAGGAACTCTCTACGCTTCAATCAGTAGGTATTGGGGCGATCGTCTCTGTAATGGACGATGCTTCCAATCTGGATTTGTATGAGCAGGCAAACATTCCTCACCTTTGGTTGCCAACGAAAGGCGGTACTGCACCCAGCCACGAACAGATTCAGCAATTGCAAACCTTTGTGGATAGCCAGAATCATTTGGGGCACGGGGTTGCAATTCACTGCACAAGTGGCAGACGACGCACTGGAACGATTCTGGCTTCTTACTTAATTCAGGCAGGTTCATCCTATGATGATGCGATACTCACTATTCTGGATGCCAATCCCAACGTTGAATTGAGAGAGGCGCAAACCGCTTTCCTGCAAGAGTTAGCAGGAAAACAAACTTATTCTCAATAGCCCTATTCTTATAACTAATTAACACTACTCATGACTCGTTTTGACCATCCTCCTCGCATCCTGTTTTTGTATGGCTCTTTAAGAGAGCGTTCTTACAGCCGCTTGTTGGCAGAAGAATCTGCAAGAATTATTCAGGGTTTCGGTGCCGAAGTTCGATTTTTCAATCCTCTAGAATTGCCGATTTACGGCAGCGTTCCCGATACGCATCCGAAGGTTCAAGAATTACGGGAATTGAGTCTCTGGTCGGAGGGTCAAGTCTGGTCGAGTCCAGAAATGCACGGCAATATTACGGGTATTCTGAAAAACCAAATTGACTGGATTCCTTTAAGTATTGGGGCTGTCAGACCGACTCAAGGCCGAACTTTGGCGGTGATGCAAGTCAGCGGCGGTTCGCAGTCTTTTAATGCTGTGAATACTTTGAGAATTTTGGGCCGCTGGATGCGGATGTTTACGATTCCGAATCAGTCTTCGGTTGCTAAGGCTTATCAGGAGTTTAACGACGATGGGACGATGAAGGATTCGCCTTATCGCGATCGCGCGATCGACGTGATGGAGGAGCTGTACAAGTTTACCTTGCTGTTGCGGGAGCAAACCGACTATTTGACCGATCGCTACAGCGAACGCAAGGAACAAGCAGCTAAAGAGGCGATCGCCCTAGCAAATCGCGCCCTTGAATTACCGGGCGCTTAAAAACCGCCAGAACCCCGACAGCAACCGATAATCAACAACTAACAACTAACAAAAACCATGAAAAAAGTAATGTTTGTTTGCAAAAGAAACTCCTGCAGATCGCAAATGGCAGAAGGATTCGCTAAAACCATCGGAGCCGGCAAGATTGGAGTCACCAGTTCCGGGTTAGAATCAAGCAGAGTTCATCCGACAGCAATTCAAGTCATGTCAGAAATCGGCATTGACATCACCGATCAAACATCAAACCCATTAAACGAATTCAATGCAGAAGACTACGACGCCGTAATTTCTCTCTGCGGCTGCGGCGTGAATTTACCCGAAGCGTGGGTTTTGCGAGAAGTGTTTGAAGATTGGCAACTCGACGATCCCGACGGACAACCGATCGAAACTTTTCACCGCGTTCGAGATGAAATTAAAGCACGAGTTGAAACATTAGTTGACTCTCTAAAGTAAGATTAATATAGCAATCCTAAATCATTTGTGAATTTCTTACTCCCGAGCGAGCGGGTTAGGGGAGGGTTGGGGTGGGGTAAAAAATTTACGACTCCTGCAAGGATTGCTATAGATTGCGGACTAAGCGTTTAAAACAGATAGCTGTAGTATGTGGCAGGTTACTAAAGGTTGGCTAAAAGCATCAGGCGCAGAGTTTTGGTTGCCATTGCCGTTTGTGGCGATCGTGTTTTGGTTTGGCTCCAGTTTTCTGACAGCTCAAGAATTGAGCCAATCCCAAACAACAGAGAACAAACTTCAGGCAGATACTCAACTTAAAGCAACCCTGTCTATCAACATATTGCTGATCAATGCGGTCATCAACTGGCAGCAAGGAACAACCCTGGTTGAGGGGAAAACAGCCGAACCAATTTTGAAGTGATTGAAATTAGAATTGTTGATGACCGACACAAATCAGATCGAGAAAGTGATCGCTAATGTTAAGCAAGCAGTTCAAAAAATAATAATGACATAATCAATGCAATTCTTCTAATTCAGGTAAGGGAATTGTAACGCTATTAGACTATTTCTCTGTCTGAAAATTTGCCGATCTACGACGCATAAAAAGTAATAATTGGGAAACTAAGACCGTAATTGCTCAACTAGGGGAAAAAATGGAGCCATCAATAGAGAGAGCTTGTTGAATAGATTGATAAGCAGTTAAACCTTGACGCTTCCCAGTATTGACAACTGAACGAACTGCTGCAAATAAATCTCGCCCCCATTCTGAACGGAAGCCATTAGTCACACGGCGAAATATCACGCTCATCCTAATCGCCTGTTCACTACTATTATTCGTGGCTGGAATCGCCGCATCTTCCAGAAACAGAAATAAATTGTCAATGAGCCCACCATAACGTTTTCGTAACCGGATACCATCCGGATGGTGTGGCGCTAAATTCAAAATCCCGGTTAATCTTTCCTGTAAATTTTCTCGATATCGATTGAGTCTGGCATCGTCGATTTTTTCTCGTCGTCGATGGATGATAAAAGCTCTTAATAATAACCTCTTCATCGCTGGGGCCAAAATCCTGTCAAAGGCATCAATCGCATATTGGCAATCCCGCAATTGATGAGCTAAACACACTTGCCATTGTGGTGCGGGGTGATTTTTTTGAGCGCTAAATAAGTCTGATACCCAAATATCGGGACGATGTTCTCCTAGAACTTCGTACATTACTCCACTGGCTCGGCTGGGGCGGATGACGTGTAAGCAAACATCAGGGTTCTGAAACACCCACTCCCACTGATTTTGTCCGTTAACTCTCGCACTCGTTTCATCTGAACCAATTAATTTTGCCCGCCGCAACCGTTGTAGTATTTGACTTACTTGATCGTCTAAACTGGTTTTGACCTTCAAGAGCAAGTTGGCGATGGCACCTTCTGATATCTTTAGTCCAAAGACTGAGCCAAATATCAACGATAGCCGTTCGTAGCTGATGGCATGAGTGTAACGCAGATCTGTAACTAAGCTTTGAATAGAACTGCCAAACGGCGAACCTGGTTCCATTCCCAATGGTACAGGTGCAACATACTCAGCCTGACAGCAGGCACACTGACCACCATAACGTTCGATTCGGGTGATGCTGGGGCGAATTGGAAGTAGTTCGATTTTTTCGTAGACGGATTGCAATTTTTGTGCCGCGCCGGTGACTTTCTCTCCACACTGGGGGCAATTTTTGAGTTGGGCGATGATTGTTTGGTCGGGATGAGGATGTAGTTCTCTTCCACCTCCGACTCTTCCTAGGCTTTTTTGTCTTTGGCTCCCCTCAATTTTCGATGGCTGAATGTTGGGCTTGAATCCTTTGGACGGTGGAGTGCTGGAATTTTTGCTAGTTTTTTTGGGAGATGGCTCTGGCTTTGGTTTTGGTTCGTAGGTGGCTAATGTGGCGCTGAGTTTTTGGATTTTCTCCCATAGCTCTACTATCAAGGCTTCTTTTGCCTCGTTCGATAGTTGTTTTAAGTCGGGAAGTTTTTCCATTCCTTTATCTAATGTCTATCTCGTCTTCTTGTCAAGGGGGTTGAGCAATTACCTAAGACCATAATAGGGAGTTCGATAAGTGGTTCAATAGCCAAAACAAGGGTAATCAAAGGACGATTAGGAAAAACAGATGTAGCGATCGCTAATGCAAGGGGTGAATTGCGTGCAAGGGTTGGTAGAAGTTCACGGGGGTAGCAAAAGCCCAAAAAATCTGGTAAGGTGAGGGACATGGAGAAGACAGTGCCGGAATTAATGGCAGCAATCAGTGCAGCAGAGTGGGCGCAAGTGCCAGGCAGCATCCTCGAACTAATTTACGAATTAGTGCGTAGGATGGATCAGTTTGAACAGGAAATAGGGGAACTGAGAACAGAAAACGAGCTTCTCAAAGAGCAATTAGCCCGAACTTCGGCAAATTCATCACAACCACCATCGAAGAATCCTCAAGGATTTAAGCCCAATCGAAAGGAACCCACCGGAAAGAAGCGGGGTGGGCAACTAGGACATTCGGGACATGAACGGAAGCTATACCCGACCGAAATGTGTACTGAAGTAATCAACCATTACCCACAGCAATGTAGTGGATGTGGAGGCATCCTAGAGATTGAAAATAATGGTCAAGCATATCGACATCAAGTAGTGGAAGTCCCACCAGTACAGCGGCTCGTCATCGAACATCAGTTTCATCCAATTACCTGTACTTGTTGTGGGAAAGAAAATCAAGCCCCAGAAATGACCGAAATAATAGGAATGGGTGGATATGGTCCAAGAACAGCAGCCTATGTAGGTTTATTCAGTAGTGAGTATCGACAATCCTACCGCCAAATACGTGCGCTGATGCAGGCGGTATTTGGGATTGAAATGTCCGTCGGCACTATCAATCGTCTACGGACAGAAGTGAGTGAGGCAGTTGGCGATGGGGTCACAGCAGCCCAACATTACATCCAGCAGCAGCCGAATGTGGGAGTAGATGAGACTGGATTTCAGCAGCGGAATGGAGATGGTCAAAATGCCACCAAGACCAGTGGTTGGCTGTGGGTGGCTGTAACGCCATTGATTCAGAGCTTTCAGGTAATTTTAAGCAGAGCTAGTAGTGCTGCTCAAACGGTTTTGGGCGAAACTTTTAGTGGCTCGATCACCAGCGATCGTTGCCCTGCCTATAATTGGGTGGATGTCAATCACAGGCAACTGTGTTGGGCACACCTCAAACGAGATTTTATTCAAATATCCGAACGAGTTGGAGCTTCTGCCCAAATCGGCAAATCCTTGCTGGAGCAGGAAAAAGAGCTTTTCAATCTCTGGCATAAATTTAGAAATGACCAACTCACTCGTTCGGAGTTAAAAGAAAGGGTTGAACCTATTAAGACTGAAGTTTTGAGTATCTTGCTAGAAGCTTCGCAGTTAGACATCCACGAGAGGGAAAAGACCCCACTGGCAAAAACCGTGCGGACTTGCCGTAATTTACTAAAGTTGGAAGTGGCTCTGTGGTTATTTATCTCCTCAGATGGTGTAGAGCCGACCAATAATGCCGCGGAGAGAGCCATTCGCCCTGCTGTGATTTGGCGACGGACTAGTTTTGGTTCAGATTCTGCAGCAGGAAGTCTGTTTGTTGCCCGTTTACTCACCGTTGTGTCTTCTCTCAAGCTGCAAGACCGGAATATTCTTGAGTTCTTGACTGAATCTGTCTTGAGTGTTCGTTCTGGTCGGACTCCTCCTTCTCTTCTGCCCTCTTAACCCCGTGAACTTTTACAAGGGTTGTACAACTAAAGCAAGCAAAGTCCTCATAACTAAAGTTGCCGAATCGTGAGATTAGTTGAGTCAGCAAAAAGGTAATTTCATAAAAAATAAGGATAGGTGGTAACATTTTTAGCAGCACATCTGGACGCTGAATTAGGGTTTGCCCTTGGGAGGCAAACACCGCTGTAATTGCCAAGCACAGAAATAGCGTTTGCCCTGCTGCTATTTTCAGTGGAATTTCACGCCAAAACCCGTTTACCTTTGGTATTAACCACTTAGCGATAAACGCTAAAAGCATAGGAACAACTAAAACCAGTACAATGCTTTCGAGAAAAATTGCTGTATCAATCTGCACCAATTTTCCAACAAAAACTAACAGATAGACAGGTAGGAGAACCACTTGCAAGATCATATTCCAAGGAAGGAAGGCTGTAGCTAAAGCAACATTTCCTTTGGCAATCCCTGTAAAAATGAGATACCAGTCAGTACAAGGTGTGACCATCAGCATAATTAGCCCAACCCAAAGATCGGGAGAGTCCCGTAGGAAAATAGCCCCCAATCCCCAAACAAAAACGGGTGTCCAAAGAAAGTTTATTCCCAAAACTAATCCGGTCATTTTGTAGTTTTGAAATGCTTGACCTAAACGATTAAGTGGAATATTTAGAAATACCCCATAAAGCATGACCATCAAGGATGGGACAATCAGAGATAGAGCATTTTCCTCAACCCATCTAATTTGTCCCCGCACCAGCCCAATTAAGATGGCAATGATGACAAATACAGATTGAAGCTTTTCAGTCAAACTCATGTTGGAAAATATCCCTTAAATAAGTGAAGCAATAGTTCGGACAGTTTTTAATCAGACATAGTACCATAATATAGGACTGAGGGAAGGTTAGGGTAATTTAAAATCAAGTTAGGGTCTAAATCTAACTTGTTAATAAAGGTTAAAAGTAGATGTCTGTTGAATTGCCTGCGTTTATAAGAAGCTATTGAAAACACGAATAAATCGGGAGAAGAGTGATGACTATAGGCTGAATATTTGGCCAGATTTAAGGCGCTCTGACTGGCATTGAAATGAACATCAAGTCGTTGACTATTACAAGATTGACAATCGGCTAAACCCCTAAATTGTTTGGCATCCCTAAAAATAAACTCAATCTGAAAACGAGCCTGATAATACTCAAATATTTGCTCCGCTGGGAGGTGAATATCAGTGCTAAATAATAAAGTATTTTGGCTCTTCAGTAGTTAATATGCTAAATAAATAGCTAAGTCAGGAAAAAAAGACAAATGAAGCTAGCAAAATAGTTGGTAGAGTCATTACCGGGGTTGACAGAGGAAGCTCATTTAGTATTAAATATAAGCAAAATCTAGAGGGGTTAGGTGGATTGAACAGCCATGAGAACGAAAAAGGAGATCAAGTTTTTAACAAAGCTGTTGAATATAGAGGGAATAAAAGTAATCTCACATCGCCAGCATGAAGGGATTAGAATAATTTTACAGGTGGAAGGAATCGGTAAGGAAAGTAACTGTCCACGTTGTGGAAAAAAAAGTCATAGATTCCATCAAAATCATAGATACATAGTCAAAGATTTACCTTGGGGAGAGAAGTTCGTATTTTTAGAAATCAACAGACGACAGTTTAAGTGTGAAAAATGTGTCAAGCCATTTAGTGAAGAGTTGGAGTTTGTCAAAAAAAGAAGAACCTATACGAAACGGCTAGCAAGAGCAATAATCCAAGAAGTGTTAGAGAACGATATCCACAGCGTAGCGAAAAAAGGGGTCGTGACAACAGAAGAAATAGAAAGGATGTTAAAAGACGCATCGAAAGAATACTTAAAAGCCAAGCCTAGCGAGTTGAAGAGATTAGGGATAGATGAAATAGCTATAATTAAAGGAAAAGGAAATTACTGTGCAGTATTAATAGATTTAGAGAAGGTAGTCCTATTTTATAAAGGATAGAGAATAATCAGTATCTTTAGAAGTCTTTCCCTCCATGACTTTTAAAATTGAGCATTTTACTCTGTCCTTTACGAAATGGCACTACCTTAGAGAAGTCTAAGCTAATCGGGATATTGGCAGAAGGAAACAAGAAGAAATTAAGGAAGTAATGCTCGGATGGGGTAAAGAGGTATTAGAGCAAATAGAAGAAGTAAGTATAGATTTGTGGAAAGGTTACAGAAATGTAGTGATAGAGTTGATGCCAAATGCTCAGGTGGTCGCCGACAGATTTCATGTAATGGCACAAATAAATAAGGAATTAGATGCCCAAAGGAAGCGAGAGAAGAGACAGGTAGAAGATTTAATTAAAAAAGCATAATCGTCACAAGAAAAAGCTGACCCGGAGAAAGTTTTAGAAGCATTGAAGAAAAGTAAATATGTGTTATTGAAGAACCAATCAGCTCTAAATGAAGAGGAAAAAGCTAAACTCATGCAAGTTAAAGATGTATCTTCTACTCTCAAAACTATGCATGAATTAAAAGAAGAAATTAGAAAAATTTTCGATCAGGCTAATAATTGGTTAGTCGGTTTGTTGAAACTGGAAAGATGGTTGTCAGGAGCTAAAAAATATTTTCCCGATAGTCAGAACACTATTATTCGTTGGCTAGATGACATTATTGCTTACTTCGATTATAAAACTACGAGTGGTGTTGTCGAAGGCATCAACAATAAGTTCAAGTTGATTAAACGTTCTGCTTACGGATTTAGAAACTTTGAAAACTTCCGAGTTAGATGTTTGCTTACTTGGCAGTTTGATTGTTAGTTTAGCATACTAGCTACTGAAGAGCCAGTATTTTTGGTGTGACCATTTGCTTGGACTTCAGAGATACAAGCCAAACGAATCTGACACTTAAAGCAACAACTCCATACGATTAATGAATAAAGCTCAACTCCCGGCTTTATTTGTTTAACCAAAGTGAGATTTATTAAATTATCGCAGTCAACTTTACCATCATATTTACGAGGTGTACCCAGTTTTTTTTGTTCACCTGTATAGAGGTAATTCAGGTCAGCATCAACCCTTAATTTACTAATCAAATTCAAGTCTGACTCCCGTACAGCCTCCCAGAATTTAGCACGGTAATAATAGCCATCAGCCACTAAGTAACGTACAGAGTTTGGTAAAGAAGAACGAGTATTTTTAAAATGTTGAGCATAGTCGTCAACTCTTGTTAGCTCTAAGGTTGAGCTTTGATGTGCTTGTTTTTTAGCCAGTTTTTTGAGTGTTTTTTCTGAGCAACTGTTCGGTTTTTTTTCGGTAGTTTTGTTGTCGGACGCGAGGGAGTTTGTTGCACGCTTAAACTATAAGACAAATGAGTTTCAACTTCGACAATAGCAATTACGGAAATTTCTAGTCCCTGTTCGTTTTTGCCCACTACACCATTATAAAAATAAGCTTTTTCTTCAGTTTTGTTGCCGCTTTTTTTGAGAAAAGAACAATCAATAACCGCAATAATTGTCCGCTCAGGATTTAACGCTTCTTTGACAAAATTCTGATATGAGTAACTAACTTAAATATCTATTTGACGGCAGCAAATCTCTTAAAATCGTGCACATATAGTAGCATTTTATAATCCATTGTTTAGCTTGTAACCAAATATCTTCAATTGGATTCTGAGTCGGATCGTAGGAGTGCGAACCTCAAACAACTGATTTCCCAATCCGATTCATCTAAACGATTATTCACCAATGACAAACACTCTTTAACTCTGCTGAAGAATGATATTTAGCGCCCTCCCAAATTAATGCTATTCGCTTAGCGATTATTATAAAGTGAAGCTGCCGTTAGCAAATTTTTTCCGAATTTAAGAAGCAAATATGGGTGCCGGGAGGGTAAGCTTTCTAGGTTGATTGACATTTGCATTCCGAATTCATTTGCATTCCGAATTCTAAGTTGTAAGCAGTCAGATGCAAATGTTGAATTTCAACATCAGCTTGAATTAAAATATTAAACAAAATGGAATGGCTAATATTGCTACGAATATTTTTTTTTAGACCCTGTATAATATCATCGTGTTACCAACAAATTCTCTGATCTAGGAAGGAGAGTGATAATGGAAAGAAGAAGGGGAAGAAAACCCTGCTTAAAAACATAGGATTGAAGAAGCGACTTATCAAAGATGATTGCACAAGCCATCGGTCCTAAAAAATCATGTGTGGTCGAGTTGGAAAAAGCCCTTTGTATCCGTTGGCTAGCTCAAACTCCAAGGGTGGGAGAAGATAAAGTGCCGCTTTTATGTATATGCTCGCAGATGGTAATGCACGGGTTGTGATCTATTTCACCTGTTTTTCTTGCACATTACTACCTTTCTTCGTCCGAAAATCCATACAGTGTTTACTTCAACTACTTATTCAGCAAGCCCTAGTTAGTTAAGTATATTTGTCCATCATACCATAAATGTGCAACGCCCAACGCCCAGGTTCTGGGATGTGCCGATTCCTCAATGATTCATGGCATCATTCACCAACGCCGCATTTCTTTCTCGAAATCGCAGTGTGAAAATGCTACCCGTACCCAATTTACTTTGCACAGTCAGGCTACCGCCATGTGCTAAGGCTATAGCTTGCGCTATCGCCAATCCCAATCCCGAGCCGCCAGTAACGCGATCGCGTGAACTGTTAACTCGATAGAAACGATCAAAAATTTGCTTTTGATCTTCTGCTGCAATCCCACACCCTGTATCTTGAACATGAATCACAACTAAATGGTCAGTTTTTTCTAAAATAACAGTTACTTGGCCACCAGGTGAAGTGTATTGAATGGCATTGACAATTAAATTAAAAACTAAGCGATAAAGCTGGTTAGAATCACCAATAATAGTCAATGGCTGATGCACCGGTAATTCCGATGTTAGCGCTACCCCTGAGGCGATCGCCATTGCTGCCAATTCCTCGACTAAATCGCTAACCAAGTCATTTAAACAACACAATTGAGGGTGATATGGTATCGCTTGATTATCCATCCGCGCCAACAGCAACAAATCAGCCACTAACTGAGTCAATCTGCGGTTTTGGCGATCTACAGTTCGCAAAATTTCCCGCGCTTCTTTTTCATCCAATTCAGACATCAACAGCCCGGATTCTACTGTCGCCTGCGAAGCAGCTAAAGGCGTTCGTAGTTCGTGAGCGGCATCCGCTGTAAACTGTTGAATTTGTCGGTAGGAAGCATAAATTGGTTTCATTGCCAATCCTGCCAGCCACCAACTAGAAAAGCCTACCAAGATTAACGCAGTCGGCAATCCCAACTTTAAAACTAATTTGACTGTACTGAGATAATTGTTGAAGTCTTGCAAGCTCCGCCCCACTTGAAAGTATCCCCAATTTTTCTGATTTTGAGTATGCAGTGATACAGAAATTTGGTGATAAATATTGCCTTTGCTGTCAGTAATTGTTTGCCAGTGTTGTGAGTTAAAGGTCGCTAGCAATTCTTTGGGATAAGCGCCTGCTGTAGCAATCAAATTTCCTGACTTATCAAATAAACGAATATAGTAATGGCCTTGGTTGATAGCACTTAAAGTATGGCGACTTGGCAACTGTTCTTTAATGTCGTTAACTCCCATTAGGCGGAGGTTAGGCAAAAGTTCGTTTACTATTGGCTCTAAGCGTCCGGGCTGCTGCAATTTGAGTTCTAGGCTGTCGTGTAGCGTCCCCGCTACCGATTCTAATTCGCGGTCTAGGGCTACCCAGTGAGCGTGGGCGATAGCCTTATATACCCCAAATCCCAACAAGCTTAAAATCAACCCCATTACTGCTGCATAAGAAATGGCTAATTGCCAGCGAGTCCGGTTAAATAGTTTATTTTGATTCATTTTGATTTGTTACGTCAATTCCGCTACACATTTTCACATGATCCGGCAAATCAATTGTAAGTGCCAAAAGAGCTTTTCCCTGAACGTGAACCTCAAAATCGTGGAAGGCTCTCCAAGTTGGGTAGTCAGGATAGGAACGGCCTCCGACAATGTGAGCAGATTGGGAATCTCCCGGTATTCCTGTTGCTTTTGCTGCGGAGATAGAACAGGTAAGAATTAAGGCAAATGCTGCACTAATGCTAATTAATTTTTTCACGACTCCACTCATTGAAAATTAACGTTTGGCTTATTTCTTAGTTTGATAGGTATGAATGAAACCATGATGAAAGATCGGCCGTAAAACCTGAGTTTTTTATTGATAGCTGCGAACCCGTGCCATGCCGAGGGGGATGTCTGCATCGTCGCCAGCGAATTTAGCAGCAACCTGGTACATCCAAGCGTTAGAAACTCCAGAAATTATTACTTTATTTATGGTAATTTTGATTGTGGTTTCGGGAGAAAGAGGTTGGGAGAAGGTTAGTATAACTTGATTGCTGTTGACAGAAACCTTAGTGTCAGTTTTTCGACCTGAATCGTCAGAGATACTGATATCATCCCTGACTGTTAACCCCCCAGGAACGCTGATTTTTAATTGAGAAATAGCCCTACTTCCTTGAGGAATCTTCAGCCGGAAAGTATGCCTGACGATTCTTGCCTTAGTTTCCGGAAATTGTACTGAACTATCAATGTGAGGAAAATTCTCGGCACCTGTTCTGGTGCTCGCATGGACAGCAGGAACTAAAACTGCGGCTGACAGAGCAAATACAGCACCGTAAATGAGTGTTCTCATAGTTTTGACTCTCTAGGGAATTAAGTACAGTACGCCAACCTACTTCAACATTCATATTTGAAGAGTTAACTTCTTATTAACTAGATTGACAGCTAATTATGAAATCAAGATGAAATATGAACCAGTGAGAGGTGAATTTTAATCGCAAACAAGCGCTTTACTCTCTTACTTGGAAATGAAATGTACCCAGAAATTCCCATCTGCCATATCGATGCGACGAATTAAGTTGTAGCAATAATAGAGATAGGCTCCATTGGCGTGGTTGTTATACCCGCTAGCAAACCATTCTCCATTGAGCGCCACAGTAGGAGACAGAGCAAAAAATGCCGTCGGCTGGAGGGTCTAGCAAACCTAAATCGATGAGGCGAATTTGAATTTGGCGAGTTAGCTCTTTATCAGCGGCGATCGCCTCGCCCCCACGGATGTTGCGTAAATCCAGATTAAATTCCCAGAATGTACTGAATGTAATTCTTGGGTAAAAGTTTTTGCAACAGGTAAATAATCCCAAAACAAACTAGCAAATCTACCGTCACTAAAACTCCGAGCTTGAGCAGTGGCTCTGCAGAATACATAAATTTATAAGACGCTAAATTAACATAGTTTACTACCCTCACATCTAGCAGGTATATAGGAAAGGAGTAAGTCGCCAATATTTTGACTAATTTCGATACTTTACTAGGAAGTATGATGCTTTGAGAAAATGCCAATATCGACAGTACGAACAAAATTGCGTATCCTTGAGTAGATAGTTTAAAAAACGATCGGGCAAACCAGGCATCCGAATTCACTTCACTGAGTAGGTAAAATTCCCAAATACTTGCTAGATAGAACAAGATAGTTGCTGCTAAAATAAGCATTTTTTGGCGCTGAAGGTATCCTTGAATGTTGTCATAACAACTGCCAAGAACTAAACCAGTGGAAAAGGGGAAAATCCAACTAAAAATCCAGCGCTCTATCAGCGGTATAGGTATGGAAGGTAAGTATTTGAAAGCAACTAAGTAAAAGACTATGTTAAAAACTATTTGAATGGTGAAACCCAAAGCCAAAACTTTTCGGGGTTCTAAAAATCTTAATTTAACTAAAATCCACCACCACAAATAGCATTGAACAATCACAACTATAAAATAATAGGGGGGCAGCACAGAACCTGTCAGCACATCTCTAACTAATCCAAGTAAATTAAATCGTTTGAGGTTGCCAAAATTATTTAAAATGTAGAAGGCTACCGACCAAAAAAGATAGGGTGGTATAATTCGCGATAGCCTTTTCTTTAATATCAGCGTTGGGTTATTTTGATTCTCACGCTTGTTGGTAAGAAAAAAACCGCTGAGTAGTAAAAATGCTGGTACGCAGAAAAGCTGGAGTGTATCGATCGCAATAAATAGAAGTCTGCGATCTGGTAATGACAAAAAACCAGCATGAATAATCACAACACTGACGATAGCCAAAGCTCGGATTAAATCAAATTCGATGCACCTGTTAGAAGCTTTTAGCATTGTAAAACAATGGGTATTTAGAGGGCAACAATCGGCTGTCAACGATATAGTTAATGGTTTCACTCTTAATTCGCCAACTATTGGCAGTGCCGTATCCCTAACGATTGAACATAAATCGACCGTCTACCTTTTGACCATTAATATCAGCAGTAATCTTCATCTGGTACTGACCAGCAGCTTTTCCAGGCAGGAAAGCAGTATAGTGCTGGTCTTTCTGGTCATAAGTAAAGGTAAGAGCCTTTTGAGTGCGATCGGGGATCTGAATTTGACCGGTTATCTTCGCATTAGGTATTGTCTGGTGGTTGTCGCCTCTTTGCAAATAGAAATCCAGGTGAGTTCGATCGGCTTCTTTTTCGACCACCAACTCTAAATGATAAGGGCCTGATTCTACTACTTGACCCCCTTTTGATGAGTTAGAATGACCAGGAGTTGCAGCTATTTGTGTAGTCGGGTTGAGTGATAGTGGCGGTTTTGTTCCAGAAGCATTTGGACTAGCAGCGGGGCTGCTAGCAGCATTTGTGACCTGCGTAGCATTGCCATAGGCTGCTACTAACATCATTCCCGCAGTACCTGCAACGATTAAACCGGTCTTCAGAGATTTCATTTGTTTTTGTCCTTTGTTTCTTAGTAATGAACAATGACTGCCCCAAAATTTATCACTTCTTGAAGCAAAATTCCTATGCGTTCAGAGCAAATCAGCTATCTATTGATTGAAGCTAAAACGACCGTCAACTTTTTCTCCGTTAATATCCGCAGCCATCTTCACGGGATATTGTCCGGCATCTTTGACTGGAAACAAAACAGTGTAATGTTTTCCATCAGTGTCGTATTTGAGGGCTAGGGTTTGCTGTTTTGCATTGGGTAACTGCACTTGAGCTGACACTTTTGCGTTAGGAATTGGTTCGTGGTTATCACCTTTTTGCAAATAAAAATCTAAGTGAGTTTCGGTATCTTCTTTTTCAGCTACAAACTCTAAGTGGTAAGCTCCAGATTCAACAACTTGACCCCCTTTAGATGCTTTAGCTCGATCCGTTTTACCAGTTCCCGCAGGGGCAGCATTGGGAGCAGAAGACGCAGGTTGAGAGGCGACTGGAGAGGATGCTTGGCTGCTATTTTTATCGCTTACTTGGTCGCCTTTACTGCAAGCTCCCAAAAATAGCAATCCGATACTGCCTAGAATAACTAACGTTGACTTGAGCGCTTTCATTAGATTTAATCTTTGCATACAATGATTAGAAATCATGACACCGAAAAATGAAATTAGGATGAAATTTTCCAGAATGCAGATTTTTTTAATTTTTCTTAATACGAAGCTCTTCATCATAACCTGGTATGTTTGGCTTTACGGCTTTCCCAGCCATATTCATCAACATCTTCAAAAACGTGAGAGAATCTAGCGGCATAAGCCATCAGTTTCTCAGGAATACAGCCATGAATAACGCAGGTGCCACCTACCCCATCCCGTTCTGCGAGCGCAACACGGACACCATAACCTGCCGCTAGACAAGCGGCAGCAACGCCTCCAGGTCCTGCACCAATCACAAAAAGGTCATAATCAAAGTTCATAATTATTGATCCAGCTTCTAGCAGCACTAGGTTTGCTTATATATTCAGCTTTTCATAGAGGAATGAAATTAGCGTGAAATCTTTACTATGCAGGAATATCCTTTTTTTAGTACCCGTCTTAAATATCAGTTACCTCGCTAGATGTATATTGTTTTTTTACTTATATTAACATAGTTGGTTTTTTCCTAGCCGACTTACTTACATAACTATGTTAGAAATAAAATCATGGTTTAAAATCAAGCCTCATAACTTGCCTCAACTATCTTAGTTTCACTTAAATCAATCGTTTTAGTAACTAAAAATCTCCCAAACAAAGAATACAAAGCTGGCAAAACTAACAGAGTTAAGGCAGTAGAAGTAAATAAGCCTCCCAGCACTACAACTGCTAGCGGTTGCAAGATTTCTTTACCCGCGCCGCTGCCAATTACTAAAGGAACCATCCCCAAAGCAGATGAGAGAGCAGTCATCAAAATCGCGACTAGCCGCTCCATAGAACCCTCAACGATGACTTTCTGCAAAGGCATACCATCTGCTAACTTGTTGTTATAGTTATCAACTAGCAGCAGTCCGTTGCGGGTAGCTACACCGAATAAGGTGATGAATCCTACCATTGAGGCGACAGAAATAATGCCGCCTAGCGCAACTGAAATCACGCCACCGACTAATGCTAAGGGCAAGTTTATCATAATCATGGCGGTAGCTGGAATTGTTTTAACGGCAAAGTAAATCAGTACCGTGATGGCGACAAAGGCTAATAAGCCAGCCACAATTAATGTTTGAGTTGCTTGTTCTTGAGCCTGAAATTGACCGCCGTACTGAATGTAATATCCAGATGGCAATTGTACTTTTTGTTTTACCAGGCTGCGAATATCAGCGATGACAGAACCTAAGTCTCGCCCTTGGACGTTAGCAGAAACGACAATTAGCCTGGATACATTCTCGCGATTGAGGGTGTTGGGGCCGGTGCCGTAGTCAACTTTGGCAACTTGTGCGAGGGGAATTTTCTGTCCGCTGGGAGTATCAACTAACAAGTTGCGGATAATATCTAAATTGTGCCGATTGCCCTCATTGAACCACACAACTAAGTCAAACACTTGCTGTTGCTCTAAAACTTGAGAAACAACTCGCCCGTTGAGAGCAGTTTCAATAATTTCTGCTAAGTCGCCTACCGCCAAACCGTAACGAGCAGCGGCAGTGCGGTCAAATTTAATTTGTACCTGTTTGATGGGTACTTGCGGTTCTAGTTGCAAGTCTACAACGCCGGGAATTTCCGTCATAGTGGCTTCTACTTGTTTGCCGAGCGCCCTTAATTGTTCCAAGTCAGGCCCGAATATTTTAACAGCGATCGCACTTCTGACTCCCGACAGCACCTCATCCATCCGATGCGAGATAAACCCGCCAATATTAGCCGCGACACCCGGTATTTTTGCATATTCCTTTCGCAGCTTTTCAATAGTAGCTTCCCGGTTTTTCACCCCCAGTGAGCTCATCTCTACATCCATTTCTCCAAAATTCACACCGCCGACATCGCTATCGCCTGGAGCACGTCCCGAACGCAAAGCTAAAGCTTCAAAATTCTTGTCATTTTTCAAAGCATCCTGAATCGCAAAACCCACCTGATTTGTAGCATTTAAAGACTCGCCCGGATAGAGAGAAGTAGCAACGATCAAACTGCGTTCCTGAAACTCCGGCAGAAAAACTCGCCCCAAACTAGGTAAAATCACCATAGAAGCTACGAAGCCCACAATAGCTATTACCAAAACAATCTGAGGAAAGCGGATAGAAAAAATTAAAGCTGGGCGATATAATTGATGAGATTTGCGAGCAATCCAAGTTTCATCCGGGGGCAAACGGCGATTGACTAATAGCAAAGCACATAGTGCCGGAGTTAACGTTAGCGCTACCAATGTCGAAGCGATAATTGACAGCAAATAAGACACGCCCATCGGCGTAAAAATTCGACCTTCTACGCCAGAAAGCGCAAAAATTGGCGCAAAGATGACGGCAATAATTACTGTGGAAAATAACACGCTGACCCGCACTTCAACGGAGCCATTAAACACCACATCTAGTGGCGGAACAGGTGTTCCCGCCTGCTGGTTTTCCCGCAAGCGACGGTAGACATTTTCCATATCAACGATCGCATCGTCTACTACCGAACCAATCGCCACAGCAAGTCCTCCCAAGGTCATCGTGTTGATGCCTTGTCCTGTCCAATCTAAAATCATCATTCCCAGCAGCAAAGATACTGGGAGGGCGCTGAGGCTGATGATAACGGTGCGCCAGTTCATTAAAAATAGAATTAGTACGATCGACACAATGATGATGCCATCCCGGAGAGCATCTCTCACGTTTTCTATAGAAGCTTCAATAAAATTTTCCTGCCGAAAAGTGACAGTAACTTTGACATCTTTAGGCAGACTCGGTTTAATTTCCTCCATCGCCGCCTCAACTGCCTTCGTTACTGTTGGGGTATCAGCAGCAGGCTGTTTGTTGACGATGACTATAATCGCTTTCTTGCCATTTAAGATGCTGTCCCCGCGTTGGAGTGCTGCACCGATTTTCACGTCAGCTACTTGGCTCAGCAGCACTGGCGTACCATTTCTGGCTGCGATCGCAGATTGCTTCAAATCCTCGATCGACTCAATTCGCCCCACGCCCCGAATTAACAATTCTTGGTCTGGGCTAATTAAAAATCCGCCCGGAGCATTGACATTTGCTTTTTTAACTGCTTCTGTAACTTGCTGCAAAGAAACATTAAATTCTTTCAGTTTATTAGGTTCTACTAAAACTTGATACTGGCGTTCTTCACCCCCAAATATCACAATTTGAGTAACGCCGGGAACTGCTAAAAAGCGGTTTTTTACTTGCCAGTTCACAATTCGCCGCACTTCCATTAAAGGTGTCGTATCTGTAGTAAAAGCATATTTAATGGTGGCTCCCAGCGGAGAGCTGACGGGGGAGATTTGCGGGGTTTCTACGCCTTGAGGAAGTTGGTTTTGCGCTTGCTGCAACCGTTCTGTTACTAACTGGCGAGCGCGGTAAATTTCAGTATCCCAACCAAAGATGACTTTGACGACGGAAATGCCTACAGCAGAAGATGAGCGTACCGTTTCTACTCCGGGAGTGCCGTTAATCGCACTTTCTATGGGTCGAGTCACTAGAGATTCGACTTCTTCAGGAGCAAGTCCTGGTGCTTCGGTTTGAATTTCGACTTGGGGGGGAGCAAAGCTGGGAAAAACATCGAGCGGCATTTGTGTCAAAACTCGCAATCCCCAAAGGGTAATGAGGATGGAGGCAATGACAACTAGCCACCGTTGGGCGATCGACCATTTGACAATAGAATTAAGCATATTTTACTCCAAGCTTCCGGCTGCTGTAGTTCCCCTTGAACCCTTGGCTATTCTGCGTTAAAATCGCCATTCAATTTAGGTTGACACCCAAACATGAAATCAGGATGAAATCTTCAGACTTTCATACAGGTATTTGGAGCGCGGTATCGGAAATTAAATTATTTTACAATTTTTAATGTTTCTTCCCTTGACTCTATAGCCGACTTGAGGGTTTATGCTATGTATAGTTTCCCAAAGAAACTTTTCGATCCTAGATTCCGAGGTAAAAATTCATGATTAAAGCAACTCAGACTAAACGCTTCACTCTTGCAGCTTTGACGGCAGTTCTCCTGACAGCAGGTACAGCCGCGGTTGTCTTTGCCGCCGGCCCTTGTACTACTCCTACTCCTGACTGCCCTCAAGCTAATTGCGATAAATAATCCTTATTTTCCCAGTGCGTGTAGATTCCATCGCGGATTTTTCGCCGGGATAAGGAAGAGAATATCCGACAGCAGCAGTAACTCAAAATTGAGTTACTGCTGCTTTTTTCCCAACTACAATTATTGACAAGAGAGAATATTTTATCATAAAAAATTGGGTGAGTATAACCAGCACAAAAAACTGAAAGTGGCAACCGCTATAATGATAGGGGTCAAACTTACCTAGAACTGCTATGACAAAATTTGAAACAGCATCCCTAGAACAGCAGCTACTAAAAATTGGAGAACTAGCCAAGCAAACTGGTGTTGCTGTAGGCACCCTGCGATACTATGAAAGCCTAGGATTACTGGAACCTGCCTTACGCAGCAGTAGCGGTTATCGTTACTACACAGCCGATGCTGCGAGACAAGTGCAATTTATCAAGAAAGCCCAAAGACTCAGCTTTTCTCTTCAAGAAATTCAGGAAATTTTGGGATTTCGCCGTCAAGGAGTAAAACCTTGTCCGCTAGTGCAAGACTTATTAAGCCACAAAATTGATTTGCTTGATGAGGAAATTCAGCGCATGAGTGCGTTCAAAGCTGAGTTGGAAGCTTATAAAAAACTTTGGAGAAATCGAGCTTCCGATAATCCCGATAGCGAGGAACTTTGCAGTTTGATTGAGGGAGTTCAGTAGGGTTGATCAGTGTAAATCTACCAATAGTACAGTGTAAGGAACCCAGGAGCCTCAAAACATTGCTCTGTATACGTTTGCTTTGTTTAGGTGTAAATATGAAAGATAATATTCGCCAACTCATCGCCCATCGCCTACGACTCCCCAGCAGCCAGCGAGAAAAGCGATCGCCAAGTTTATCAGCATCACAAGGCAAAGCTCTACTTAGGCGTAGCAGTCGCACGGCATAGCGAATTGCCGACTGTTCTGATTTCTTGGCTAACATCCGCAGAATCTACCGATCAGATTGACAGGGTTCCTGTTGAGCCAACGCGTGGTAGAGCCGCGAGGCTGCCAACTTGCTGCGGTAACTACGCTCAATAGCGACGATTAAACGCCAGCGTAATTGACGTTTTTTCATACACTTTACTTAATTCCAGATTGCTCATTGGAGATTTTCAAGGCTTTCCTTCACACTGTGATTGAGGAATGTCGTTATTATTGAAGGTTATGAACACTAAGTCAGCACGCTCCTACGCACCCTTCTCGATTGTCGCTGCCCTCGCTGCTATGGCTCTTAAGTTTGGAGCTTATTTCCTAACTGGCTCGGTGGGGTTGTTTTCTGATGCCGCTGAATCACCTGTGAATCTGATTACGGCACTGGTAGCGTTTTGGGCGCTGACGTTAGCAGCTAAGCCCCCCGATGTCGAACACAATTTTGGACATAGCAAAGCTGAATACTTCTCTAGTGGACTGGAAGGGGCGCTGATTTTGGTAGCTGCCGTTGCTATTGCTGTTGAAGCCTCACAGCACTTAGTTCATCCACAACCATTGGGGCAGTTAGGACTAGGATTAGGACTTTCTCTAATCGCAACAGGGATTAATGGCGGTGTGGGCTTAGTCCTGTTGAGAGCTGGACGGCGCTTGCGATCGGTTGTCTTGCGGGCTGACGCGCAGCATTTGTTCACTGATGTGTGGATTTCTCTGGGTATTTTGCTTGGTGTCTTGTTGGTGAAATTAACTGGCGCTCTCATCCTCGATCCTATCATCGCTTTGCTTGTCGCTGCTTACATTTTGTGGACAGGAGTCCTGTTGCTGCGCGAAACCGCTCTGGGGCTGATGGACACAGCACTTCCGGCAGCACAGCTACAAATTATTACGGATGTCTTAGCCCCCTACCAACAGCAAGGCATTCAGTTTCATGCTCTGCGTACACGAGTAGCTGCGTCACATCAATTTGTGTCTTTCCACGTTCTGGTGCCGGGAGCATGGACGGTGCAACATGGTCATGCTTTGTGTGAGGAAATTGAGTTAGCGATCGCCAAAGCACTACCAGGGACTCACACCGTCACTCACTTAGAACCGTTAGAGGAGCTATCCTCATGGACTGATCAAGGCTTAGGGCGAGCAACGGATGTTGAGTGATAGCTATTTTTGGTCATGTTCTTCTCCTATCATCAATCACTGATTCGTTAGCGGATTATCTCAACAGTTCCTCCGTAGGATTTATTAGTTCCAGCCTCAACACCTCAAATCGGCGAAGAGGAAGATTAGACTGGCAGCTTTCTTTTTATCAAAGAGCATTGAGCAAGCTATTAGGGCTTGGATGTCTGCTGAACCTGTTGGATGTAGACTTGAGTTTGTCGGTAGCTATCAGAGTCTCCCTGCTTCATAAACAGTCGAGCAGCCTGCTGCAAGTCGGCTAAGGCAACTTGCCTGTTTCCCATTTGGTAATAGAGAAGTCCCCGATTGCCGTAAGCTTCAGCTAAATTGGGATTTCGGCGCAAAGCCTGGTTGTAATCTGCGATCGCTCCCCTTGCATCCCCTAATTCAGTACGAGTTTTTCCCCGGTTGTAATAAGCATCGGCATAATTGGGATTGAGCCAAATCGCTTGATTCAAGTCTGCTAGGGATTTTTTGGACTCACCCATGTTGACGTAGACAACCGATCGCTGATTGTAGGCTTCCGCATAATTGGGATTGAGCCGAATTGCTTGATTTAAGTCCTCCAGCGCGTCTGGAAAATTTCCGACATCCATGTGGGCATCTCCTCGGTTGTAGAGGGCGATCGCGTTGTTTGGATTGATGCGTAAGGCTTGTTCAAAGTCAGCGAGTGCCTTGTTGAAGCTTCCCAGGTCATGATAAGCAAGACCGCGATTCAGGTAGGCTTCAAAGGAGCTGGGGTTGGATTGAATCGCTTTAGTATAGTCTACAATCGCTCCAGAGTTGTCTCCTTGCTTTGCTTTTTGTAGACCCTGGTTTAAGAAGTCTGCTGCCTCTCCCTGCGCTAGGGAAGGGAACTCATATTGAGCTAAGACAACAGGAGTAGGCAGTCCACATAAGACGGCGGCGATTCCCAGGGGAGTAATAACTTTATGCAGGAAGCTCATGACTCTAACCCTTTTTCTAAAATTTTCCCTTAACTTCTAGTCTAAATGCCTCCCTCTCAGGCAGCAATTTTCCTAAAAAATAATATTATTCCCAGTATTTTGAGAATAACCCTCTTTTGTCACTTTCCGAAATTCTGACGAATTTTCGTCATTACAGCCAACGACACCTAACGAAAAAATCAGGGTTTGACCCCCATTTTTCGGAGAGTGACAGAAGAGGGATACAATGTCCAAAGACTAACAATAAGGGTAGCGATAACAATTAGCCAGCGGCGGTTTATTACCCATCTAAGAATAGTGGTGAACATTTTATTATCTGGGAGGGTAGTCATAAATATGTAGTGATCGGGGATATTACCCGGCTCTACATTCATTATAGTGATGAATGAAATACCAAATGGCTCCAATATGATTCTCTAATGTTTTTGAGAAAGAAAGAGTTCGCCTTACAAGTCTTGAAACTCGTTGGCGTAAAGTATTATTAAACCTTTCAATATGACTGGTTTTACCACTTTCTTTGCCAACTGGTTTGTGACGTTTTGAGGCAATAACTTTTTCATAAGATACCCAAAAATCCGTATAGCAAACCGCACATTGTCGATAAACAGGCGGCAAAGATTCCCAAAGCTTTTGTGCCGAGTTCCGGCTGCGATCTCCAATATAAACTCCAACAATTTCTCTAGTTTTTCTGTCTATAGCCAGCCAGACCCATTGTTGATTATCTTTTTTTCTAACAAAAGACCATAATTCATCACATTCAATGATTAATTTTCCTTGAGCTTTCTCTGAAACCTTGAGTTTTCGAGGCGTTTGGGCGTATTTATTATTTACATAATTTTGCAGCCAAGTTGGAGAAACCCCGACCGAACGAGCAATTCCAGCGAGAGAAATTTTTTCTAAGAGAAGTTTATCTATTAAATTCTTAGTTTCTTGAGAAATTTTCTTTTTTGTAGAATGCTCAACAAACTGCTTGCCACATTGTTTGCACTTAAATTTTTGTTTTTTGTTGTGGGTACTGCCATTTTTTACGGTTTGTTGCCCTTGGCAGTAGGGACAACAAGGTCGGCGATTTAATAACTTCAAAAAATCTTCCATAGCCAGTTAATTTACATCAATCTACAAAATTGCTTTTTTCATAAAATAACATTTGTAAGCAGTTTAATCAATAAGAAAAATTAATAGGTTTAATAAGCTTTTCTCAAGCTATGACATCTATTTTTTTAGGTTTTAACTTGAAAATAGCTGGGATTTTAGTTGGCAACTACCAGCCACCACTACATATTTATGACTACCATCTGGGAGTTAATAGATACATAATTCTGCAAACTAAATTGCTATATTCACGCAATTGTTTACTTAAAACTCTTGACTTCTGCCTCTTGAGTTTTAACGTGATGGTTGTCATTGTGTAACAGCAGTTCATTGTCCAACACCGATGCAGATGCGGAAAAACTATTGTTTCCGGCAGTGTTTCCAGAATCCGCTGCTATGGCGGGCAATTTGCGTCGATTTCCCAACAACAGGCCGGCTGTGAAAGTCAGGGATGCGATCGCAACTGCTCCCCCTATTCCCGCCCACCATAAAGACACGGGTAAATTATTAAAATTAACCTCTGTTGCCTTTGGAGTTGCATTTTTCTTTTCCTCGTCTTTTGAGGGCTTGCTGCCGCCACGTAAAAATTGTGCGTAAAGTTGAGGTGCTCGCTGCGTTACTATCAAATCTCCCTCAAATAAACCGCTTTTAACTTCAACTAAATCTCCGGCCGTTTGACCGAGTTCAATTTCAACAGCTTGATAAGCATTGCCATTTTGGACGTAAACAGTTTTTTTACCGCTAACATCCACTACCGCAGCGCTCGGAATTGCTAAAATATTTGTTGCAGTTTTGTCGGTTAAAATCTCCAACTCAGCAAACAGTCCGGGCTTTAATTCGCCGTTGATATTATCTATTTCTGCTTTCACCGGCACTACCCGCGTTTCTCCTTCGACGGATGACCCAATGAAGGCGATTCTTCCTTTGAAAATGCGATCGGGTAAATTAGCGACTTTTACCCGGACTTCCTGACCCTGTTTTACTTTATTCAGGTCTTTTTCGTAAATATTGGCTGTGGCAAAAACGCGGCTGTCATTTAACAGACTCATCAACGATTTTTCAGCGTTTACTGACTCGCCTGGAGTGATTTCGCGATCGGCTACCGTCCCCGAAATCGGAGCAACTACAGTAACGAGTCCTCGCTCGTTGGCAACAGTTCCTAATTGTTGTAGCCGCGCTTGATAGGCTGCGTCAGCCAAGCGAATGCGCGACTGAGCGACTTCGACGGCAGTTTTGCCGCGTTTGAGTTGGTTCTCGGCTTCTAGGACTTCCCGGCGACTCTGAGCTCTGGTAAGTTGAGCTTTTGCTTCTGCTACTCTGCCTTGAGATTCCCGCAATTCCCGCATGGGGAGGTCTACTTCGGCTTGTTTAATTTCGGTTTGGGCTTTGATAACTTCAGGACGGCTTTTTGCCTTAGCAACAGTGGCTTTTGCTTCGGCGAAGTGGGCTTGCGATTCCAGCATGGTGCGCCGCGCGATCGCTCCTGATGCCGCTAATTCTTTGTCGCGATCGAACTGTTCTTTAGCAATAGTTAATTCTGTTTCTGCCCGCGCTATTTCTGCTTGCGCTATTTCAATTTGACGCTGATAGTTTTCTTGAGCGGCTTGCACCACGGAACGCTTGTTTACTAATTCTTGTTCTCGCTGGTACTGCTTAGTTACCGCTGTCAATTGGGTTTGGGCGTGGGCGATTTCTGCTGCGGATATTTGAAGTTGGCGATCGTAATTTTCTCGTGCTAGTTTAAGATCGCCTTCCGCTTGCTGCAAATCTGCCTCAGCTTCGGCACGTTTCGAGAGAGATTCAGCCCGCAATTGTCCTAATTCTGAACTCGATAAAACCGCAAGCGGCTGACCTTTTGATACTTTGTCCCCAGGCTTAACCAGCAACTCTACTACTTTGCCAGCAACAGGAGCCGTCACTTCTACTTTTTGGTTGGGTAAAGTTTCAATTTGTCCTGTGGTTTTGATGCCGATATCTAGTCGCTGGCGGGCGGCAGGGGAGACTTTAATACCTAATCGTTTTGCTGTTTCGGCATCCACAGAAATAGCAGCAGGAGTTTGAGGTGTTTCGCTGCTTTGGTGAAATTCATTTCCGTGGCCAGCGTGGGCAAAAACGGGGGTGGACTCGATGAAGAACAAAAGAGTCAGGAGTATTCCCGAAAAGTGAACTATCGGTGCTGAGGAGCGGACACGGCGGTAGTATTGCATGATTGAGTAGGGGAGAATCTGAACTCAAAGATCAGTTTTGCAGATAAAAATGAAATCCGGGTGAAATATGGTGTTACTGTTTGTACCAAGCTTGTCGCCACTCTTTCATTTGCTCTATTTCTTGCTTTTGCGAAGTCACAATCTCTTGGGACAATTTCTTTATTTCCGGCCGCTTCGACTTCTTCAAAGCATCTTCAGCCATCACTAAAGCTCCTTCGTGGTGGGGAATCATCGCATTGATAAATCGCAAGTCAAATTGGTCGTCAGCCGCCCCTAAATCCATGCTCATCATCATGCTTTGGATTTGTTCGGGAGTCATTGCCATCATGTGACCCATTTGAGCGTGATAAGCCATTGGCGTACTGCTGGCTTTGGCATACCAAGCTTTTCGCCACTCTTTCATTTGATTGATTTCGCGGTTCTGAGCAGCAATAATATTATTGGCTAGTTTTTTCATTTCGGGACGTTTGGATTTATTGAGTACCTCTTTTGCCATGTTTACAGCACCTTGATGGTGTACTGTCATGCCATCAATAAATCGCAAATCGTAGTCGGCATCAGCAGGGCCTAAATCCATTGACATATTGTGATTCATGCCATGATTCATGCCACCCATGCCGCCGCCTTGTGCCATGTCTTGCTTGTTGTTTGCTTCGGTTGCAGCCGTAACATTTGGGGCTTGAGTTTCGCTGGAAGGGACTTTTGAACAAGCTGCAAGCACTCCGCTGGTTAAAGCGGCTGCGGCGGTCAATATCAGCGCTGCAAAGCCTGTTTTTAATGAAATTGGTTTCATAGATTTTATATCCTTAAAACTGCCATTTATCTTCAGCTTTCCACATATAAATGAAATTAGGATGAAATTTTCGACTGGGAATTGTAAAAAATTATTGCTGTGCCGTCGATCGAACTCAAATTTAAGATTTACAGGAGTCATAACCTAATTATGTAGGGTGCACAGTGCGCGCCTTATCCCTATGGGTAGGGTGTCCAACCACTTTTTCCATAATTCCTGATTAATTTCGCAATCCCCATTAACTCTCCAGTGGACTAGAGAAGTCCAAGCAGTTGACTCAGCCGCCGTTGTTTAAGCCGATCTCAAGACGAAGTTGGTGACAATTCAAACTGTGAAACCGGAAAATGAAGTTAGGAAAGCGATCGCATCTGTTGGCTATCCAGGCAGTTGAAGGCAGAAGTCAGAATATTACCCAATCCCAATTTCAGAGTGCAGATATGGATCATCTCACAGTCAAACTCCAAGGCATGAGTTGAGTCGATGGTCCCTTCCGCTGTTATCCAGCGCATTTTTGCTGAAGTTAGACTAGACCAAAAAGCAGCTCAAATCTAAACACTGCAAGCACCAGGGAAAATTGTAGCGATGGTGGGAGATGGGATTAACGATGCTCCGGCTGGGGAAATAGCAGATGTGGGAATGGCGACGCTGCTCACGTAAGGGTAGAAATAAGCTTTCAGGTGTTTACATATCATTATTTGCTGATATGATGATATAAAAGAGCTTTGTATTGAAGCTAAGCATATGATTTTCTCTGCTCAATCTCAGTCCACTCGCTTGAAAGCAAAACTCTTTCGTGGGTTTTCTGATCCATCCCGATTGGCGATTTTGGACGTGCTGCGATCGCGTCCAATGACCGTGAGTGAAATTGTTGAAGCAACCGGGCTATCGCAATCTAACACCTCAAACCACTTGGGCTGTCTCCGTGATTGCGGTCTGGTAAACACCCTGCAGCAAGGACGGTATACGAGCTATCAACTCGCCGATGCACGAGTTGCTGAGATTTTGGAAATGGTTGAAGAGTTAATGGCTGATGTAGCAAAAGGAGTTTATGAATGTACCCGCTACAACTGCTCAAAGAACGAATAACAACAAGCTAATCAGGAGGCACAATGTCAGAGTGTGGATGTCACATGGAAGCGAAGAACGCTGCGGAGCGTAAAACACTGCGAATTCTGTTACTGATCAATGGCACAATGTTTGTCGTCGGAATTGTGGCAGGAGTTTTAGCGCATTCAACAGCCCTAGTTGCAGACTCATTAGATATGTTTGCAGATGCTTCGGTTTACACGATGTCGCTTTATGCAGTTGGCAAATCGGCGCATCACAAGAATCGTGCAGCGACTCTAAGTGGTATTTTTCAGATCACGTTAGCCGTGATGGTTGTCGTCGATGTGATTCGACGATTTGTTTGGGGGGAGAGTTCACCGGAATCAGGCTGGATGATGGGAATTGCTTTCTTGGCGCTGATTGCTAACAGTTATGGTTTGTACCTTCTCTCAAAGCATCGTAAGGGTGAGGTACATATGCGGGCAAGTTGGATATTTACGCAGAATGATGTAATTGCAAATTTTAGTGTGATCGTCGCAGGTTTGCTAGCGGGACTTAAACAAATTTTAAGCCCAAACAAAGCCTAAACTGGCTTTATAAGCGGAGAATACATCCCAATTTTGGTTCAACCATTTCACAAACCTAAAAGATATGGCTGTCCGAAATGCTTCGAGTGCATCACTAAAAGTGTTTAAAGGTTTGTTTGCCCATTTGCGCCTTAATCCTCCTGTTAAGGTATGCCAGAGAATGAAAGTGTAGGCACAAAACACCATAATGAAATGTCTTTTCAGGCTGATTTCATCTCTAACTTGATATTCATTTAACCCCAACCAGCCCTTAGCTTCCCGATAGAAAACTTCAACCCAATTTCTTTGTGAATAAGTTTTTACTATCCACTCCTCTGTCGCTTTTGATAAGTAAACATTACTCATCAAATAATCTATTTCAGTGGCGGTCTCAAAAGTATCTGCATTCATGACGATGGCTATTACTTTCTTACCCGTGCATTGTGATAACTCGACTTGTTGAATTGCTACCCATACTGTTCTCGGTTGTTCTAAATTGAGTTGAATTTTTGTGAAAGCCTCTACAGGCAATGCTTTTGTTAAATTGTCTACTCGAATTTCTTCTGTTTCATTTTCGGTTTTTTGAATTATTACTTTGCGATTCTTGGCGATTCCTCCGATATATTTTAATTTGCGGTTTTCTAATTCTTGTAAAAAACTGGTGTTATTACCATACCCTGCATCCATCAAGACTATTCCTGGTTTATAGCCTCTGGCTAAGGTTTTGTCGATTAAATTTCTGGCTATTTCTGGCTTTTTCTTAAATTCTGGGTCCTCCTTTCCCTCTGGTAATGAGTCGGCTTTTTTATATAATTCAATATCTAATGGCAGGCTTTTTTTACCATCATATAGATGACTTGTAACTATTACTACCCCATTGTCAGTTTTTCCGATTTGTCCGATGTATTGTCTGCCTACACCGTCGGTAAAATTACCACTTTTTCGGTGACCTGAATCATCTATTATCAGGCTAAATCCTCGACTAATCTTGGTTTGGTTACACTGATTCATTACGTCTAGGCGACGTTGATTGAGCTCATTGAATGACCAAGGCGCTGTTGTTAAAAAATGATGTAATTTGTGGTAAGTTACTCCGACGGCATTTTCTGCCATCTGCGACAGGTTTTTTCGTTCACTTTCTCCCAATAATCCCCCTAAATAGTTCCTAAACTCTCGTTTTTGGGCAAGATGACCAAAAATATCGTCAAATCTTTGACACCATCTATCGAAGCAGGGGGGCATCGCGGCAGGGGTTGTCTCTTTCATGGGTCATTTTTTAACGTTATATGCTTGCTATGTAAGCATTATAACCTATTTTTATCGTATTTTATGTTTAAGTCCCGCTAGTCACTCTATTTAATTCTCGGTTTCCCGATTTAATTGTTGGATTTGGAATCGCAAGTCTAGTCGTTTGGGGTGGAATCAGTATTATTCGAGATGCACAACGCGACAGAATGAAGCAACAACAGCCGTAGCAATATCGCTTAACAGGTTTTGCAGCAACGATTTGAACGTTTCTCGTTTCGTTTTAGTTTTCTCATCGCCGAGATATAAAAACAGTACCGAAGATAGCTATGAGTAAAATGTACTCCAGCAACTTAACCCTGGAACAATGGGAGTTGATTGAACCTTTTATTTCACCTGCAACATCTAGGGATCGTCATCCCAAGGTTGAGGTGTGGAATGTCCTGAATGCGATATTTTACCTGTTAACCCAAGGCTGTACTTGGCGTGACTTATTTGGAAATTCCCTACCTTGGCAGAGCGTGCATCGCTACTTCTGCACCTAGCGTAAAGACGGAATTTTGCTGAGGCTAAATGACCGACTTAGAGCCTGGGTTAGAGTTAGCCACAACCGAGTGGTGAGTCCGTCTGAAGCCATCGTGGATAGTCAAAGCGTCAAAAGCGCAGCAATGGTGAACCAAGCAATGGGATGTGACGCAGGTAAGCAAATAAAAGGACGCAAACGCTTTCTGACTGTCGATACATTAGGTCTGGTGTTACGGGTGTTTGTTGCGGTAGCCAATGTTGGAGAACGCGAAGGCGGAAAGCAAGTCCTTCAACGAGTTCATCGCATGGACACAGCCTTATCTCGGTTGCACACGATGTGGGTCGATGGGGGATTTGATGGCGAACCCTTCATGCAGTGGGTCATCAATGTTTGCCGTTGGATTGTTCAAGTCGTGCTACGACCGGAACAGACAAAAGGATTTGTGCTGCTGAAAAACGATGGGTGGTGGAACGAACTTATGGCTGGCTGATGAGCTGTCGTCGATTGGTCAGAGATTATGAGCGATTGCCAGAGACCTCAGAAGCATTGCTTTATCTTGCCATGATTCGGAGCACGATCAGACGTTTGGCATAAAATTTGACCTCTCATCACTTCTGAAACGTCCTCTTCGATGTGAATTGAAGTAATTGCCTCTTTCTTCTGAAAGGGAGATGATTTCATGCTTTGAAGCGACCGAAATTTCATCCTGATTTCATAATTGCGTGCAATTCTAGAGAAGTAAGTTAATTGGGAGTATCTCAGGTAGCAACATTTTCTTTCGCTACTCTATCTCTAGTCTCAATGAAGTGAGTGTTCCTCAACTTCTTTGCAAAGATCGGATTTTCATTTCTTCTATTTAGAGTCATTGCTATTGGCAGCTTTCAAAACGTTTATTCCACCGCTATTCAAAACTCTGTAATTCGGTTTCACCGCTATGCTGCTGACGCAAAGATTCTAAGTGAAGTCATCCATCCTCTCAACCACTATTTACGATTTCATCTAGCAAACGACATGAACAATACTTTCATTGCAACTTATTTTGATTGGGATCACCGGACTCCACGTAAACGCCATCGTTTGGCTAATCGGGTATTGAATAAATTTCGCTTGAACGGTCAAGTTATTCCAAAAACGCCTGGCATGGCAAATGTAGAAGCTCGAATGAATATTTTTCATTTGGCAAGCCAAACAGCAGCATACAAAGTATCTGGTGATGTTGTCGAAGTGGGTTGTAATGCTGGCGAAAGTTCGATTGTGATCAAAAAAGTTCTGAATGAGTATGCGCCGGAGAAACAGTTTCACGTGTTTGACAGCTTTGAAGGGCTTCCCAAACTACAAGGAGACGATATTAAAGATGGAGTATACGATCAAGGTTGGATGACAGCGAAACTCGACGAATTCAAAAATAATTTTTCCGCTGTTGGACTGGATCTACCACATATTCATAAAGGATGGTTTGAGGATACTGTTCCTTCATGTCTTCCAGATAAGATCAGCTTTGCAATTGTGGACGGCGATCTATATAGCTCTACTAAATATGTACTGCCCCATATTTACGAGCGTTTAACGCCAGGAGCTATTTGCTTATTTGGCATTTATTATGATGAAAAGGTGTTTTCACGTCCACATACTGCTGAGCCTTTCAAATCGCCTGGTGTAAAACGTGCTTGTGATGAGTTTTTTGCAGACAAGCCTGAAAAAGTCTCTGTACTTTATGCTTGTGAGTATTCCAACGGCTATTTTCGCAAGCTGTAGAGACAGAGCAGTTTTATTGGAATAAATCTTGTTTATTGCCGATCGCCCACACCTAGAATGAGGCAAATCCGTCGATCACACTTTGACAGAACTGGCAGTGACCACCCTATAAGATGGCGAGAATGCGATCGAAGGTCGATCAATCTTAGGGTATATCGCTCTTCCATCACTCTAAGCAGAAGAAAATAAGAAATATTCCGATTCAGTGCTCTCTGGGATAGCACCTCGCATTCGATTCATCAAGGAAATTAGTGTTAAAAAGCCAACTGATAAATGCGTAATTGGAAAAACCCTAAGCCAAGGTTTAAGTAAATTAAAAAATTGGTAAGGTTGCATAACTAAGCGTAAATTATTGAGCAGATTTTTCCAACCTTGACCAAAGTCCCACCACTGATGCTCACGAAATTTGGAGACAACTGCATCCGTTGATTCATTGATGCCTTTACCCTCCGTATTGTGCAAATTTTGAGAGTGCAGACTCACTAAGAGATAAGCACTCATCACGATTTCCCACCATTTCTGAATTTGAGCATAGTCAGTTAGCCGAAAATCAGCCCAACCCAATTCATTCTTACTTTGCTTAAGTCCGTATTCAATCCAGTTTCTCAATCCATAGATATTACCAACTTCTTTAAATTTTACCCCGGGTATTTTAGTCATTACATACCAAGTTGAATTTTCGGGTAATTTGTCTGGGTCGGTGGTAATCAGCCAGTATTGAACTGCTCTTTTTTTACCAAATATTATTTCTCTAATATATCGGACTTGCTGACTGCCCGAAGCAAATATTCTGTCAAATTTCCGCCATCTATTCTCTCTCACCCTCTGGTTTTTAGGCAACCACACCCCATGATTACTCCGAATTGCTACCGCATAATTTAGTTGCAATTCATTCAGGGCATTGATGAAGGTACTGTGGCTTTCACGCCAACAGACTATCAGCTAATACTAATTTAAAGTTCAAACCAATTTCTTGTAAATATCTAATCATTTCCACAGCGATATGAGGCTTGCTTAAATATGGCTCTCCTTCCCGTAACCTCTCTTTTGGTTTATAGACTTCAAATATCAACGGAAAAGTCATTCCCTCCAGTAACCCATAGGCTGTGACTGCTACTATTCCATTCTCTATTTTTCCTAAATTTCCAATGTATTGCCGTTTCACATAGTCTGTGGTTTCTCCTTTTTTTCGGTCGCCGGTCTCATCAATAATTAGCGTAATTTCTCGACCTGCCAATACTTGTAGTATTAGCTTTAATCTTGTTTGCCTTAGTTGCTCTAGTTTCCAAGGCGATTCGGTTAGAAAATGTAATAGGCCTTGCTCGTTACTCAATCCGACTACACGCGCTATTGCTGGTAACGTTTTACGTTTAATATTGGAAATCATCCCGACATGGAGGTATTTAAACGCCTCAAAACTTCTTACTTCTGGAAATAGTGTTCTGTACCATTGACAGTAATCGTCCACGAATTTTATTGTCGAGGCAGGTTCTCTTTCCGCAAACATAAGCCAGTTAACGGTTTGTGACACTTTTCTCTATTATTCTATCATAAGAGTGATGGAAGAGCGATATAGCGGTTCTCAAGAAAGTGAGGTACGTCGGTAAATCCGATGCTTTTAGGGCAGATAGCAAAAAATTTACTGCGTATTTGAAGATATTTTTTTCAATATTGCTGCGTTATTAAATATGCTAAAATTAGTCGGTGCGATATATAGCAACCGCTTTCGTCGGCGCCGGACACAAGGCGTAAGACATACAATGGTCGCCGATCGTAAGCAATCAAACTGATTTTTGTGTTTACAAATTCGACTCCCCGGCCAAGACTCTTCTTTGTTCAATGCAAGTTGAAATCTGGGGAGTAAGGCGGTGAATACAACAGTCTACACCCTGGACTTTGAATCAACTCCGAGTGGCCGACCACCTTTATGAAACGTGGCATTCTCCATCACCACCATCTGTCCTCTAACCAGTGTTGGGACCAAACTTGTTTTTAGCCAAATTTCAAAAACTGTTCGATTACAACCTCCAACGACTGTAAAAGGGGCGATCAATTTTTGGTTACATAGAGCATTCGCTATCGTATTGATCCGACCTTCGCGTCGTCCTGATTTACCCCTCTTCTGTCACTCTAGGAAGAGTATAATAGAACAAAATCTCTCAAACGTTAGCTGGGTCTATGGTTAAGCCTCGCCAAGCTGATTCAACCTTAAAATTGATTGATGAGTATTGTAGCTATTACAGAAATCTGTTTTCAGAAGTCAGAAGCTTTGAAGCTTTTAGCCACCTTCATGCTGGTATAGTTTCTGATCTTAAACGTAAGACGCTACCAGCCATTGCAGAGATAATGGGGCTAGAAAATGCTCAAGGGTTGCATCACTTTCTTACCCAATCACCCTGGGAGGCTCAAGCCTTGAGAAGGCAAAGGCTAGAATTAATCTTAAAAATTCTCAAAGGTCGAAAAATAGTTATTATTATTGACGAAACTGGAGATCCCAAAAAAGGAAAAGCCACAGATTATGTAGCGAGACAATATTTAGGGCGACTGGGAAAAATTGACAATGGCATAGTGGCTGTGGTCAGCTATGGTCTAGTAGATGGGTTAACTTTCCCATTAATGTTTGAAGTTTATCAACCTAAAGAACGACTTAAACTCAATGATAGTTACCGAAGCAAACCCCAGATAGCCAGCCAGATGATTAGAGAAATAAAAGCAATGGGGTTTGAAATAGACTGTGTTCTGGCTGATAGCTTATATGGAGAAAGTACGAGTACATTCATTCGCTGTTTACAAGGATTAAACCTTCAATTTGCTGTAGCGATTCGCAGTAATCACAGTGTACGGTTGCCCCCAGAGCAGAGGGTTAGAGCTAATAAATGGCGTAATTTTGAGCGGATATTTTCCGATGGTAGCCGAGAAGTCCGCTATATTAGAGAGATTATTTATGGGGAAAAGAGAGCATTGCGTTACTGGGAAATAACAACGGATATAGAGACCATTCCCGACAATTCAACCTGGTATGTGATGACAGAAATTCCGGGAGTCTTAGCTAAAGACGTTGGCAATTTATATGGAAATAGGACTTGGATTGAATATGGTTTTCGACAAAGTAAGAGTGAATTAGGATGGGCAGATTTCCGAGTTACGCAATATTCACAGATTGAAAAATGGTGGGAAATCGTTTGTAGTGCTTACCTGATGATCGGCCTCTATACTAGGTCTAAAACAGCCGTTAACTCCCCGACTTCATCACCCAGCTCTTCATCCGCAAAAAACTTCTCATTTCTCCATCGCTTTGAGCAACATCAAAATTGGGATGAAAAAAACGGTTGGCAGAGCCATCTAAATAATTTGAGATTAATACTGCAACCTTTAATTAGCTTTAACTTGATAAAACAGTGGCTAAAAGTTTTTCCGATTCCACAATTATCTACAGGCTTGGCTCGATTAAGAGCGTTAATGAATTTTTACCCAAATCCCTTCTCTTACTTAATAAATGAGAGTAAATTATTATTTTCTTCTGCCTAGAGTGACAGAAGAGGGGTAAGTCCATGGAAACGTTGCCTCGTTCATTCCAAGCATAATCATATTGGTCTCGGTTATCCATTCCCAACTCATCTACATATAAGAAGCCTAAATAAAACATCTGGGGCTGATTCTTGTCCCTACAAATATCACGTTTATTAACCGGATTTGATGCAAGCCTTGATAATTAGAATCATTTCCTCTCTTTGAGTCAATAATTTTTACTTAACCTAAACAAAACGATAATAATTCTTACTCTCGATCGCAACTTGTGACCGCAAACTCGAACTAACTAGCAGCCCAACTTTTAACTCAATAATTTCCCAAATTGTCAGCTTTGGAGATATAGTATGAATGTCTGTTCATAAGTTAATTGTACTTTTCAACCTAGGAGACATCATGAACAAGCCAAAAGCATCGGATTCCGGCTGCTGTAGTCACGACGACCACCACGAACACAGCCATGAGAATCATAACCACGACGACCACGGCCACGACCACGACCACGACCACGGGAACGGAGATTTTAACCTCAAGCAAGAATTGATTCCTGTGATATTGGTTGTTGTACTATTTGTCGGCGGTTTAATTTTTGAAGAAAAACTGCACAACACGCCCTATTCTATAGGTGAATATCTGGTTTTCATCCCAGCCTATCTTTTAAGCGGATGGAATGTTTTAACCATTGCGGGTCGCAATATTCTGCGAGGTCGATTTTTTGATGAAAATTTCTTAATGACTATAGCAACACTCGGCGCTGTCGCTATTCACAAACTCCCTGAAGCAGTCGGGGTGATGTTGTTTTTCAAAATCGGAGAACTTTTTCAAGAATTTGCGATCGGGCGATCGCGTCAATCGATCCGATCGCTTTTAGAAATTCGCCCAGACAGCGCCAACCTCAAGGCAAATGGCGACATCAAAAAAGTTTCGCCAGAAACCGTAGCCGTCGGCGATATCATCCTTGTCAAACCGGGAGAAAAAATCCCCTTAGACGGTGAAATTATAGACGGCAACTCTCAGATTGACACATCTGCACTAACTGGAGAATCAGTACCTCGAACCGTGAAAGTTGGAGAAACAGTTTTAGCAGGAACAATTAACCAGACAGGAGTTCTCACCGTCAAAGTGACCAAAATCTTCGGTGAATCTTCAATCTCCCGAATTCTGGAATTAGTAGAAAATGCCAGAAGCAAAAAAGCTGAAACTGAGAAATTCATCACCAAATTTGCCAGTTATTATACGCCGTTTGTAGTATTTGCATCGCTAGCAGTAGCTTTAATTCCGCCTTTGTTCATTTCAGGAGCAACTAATGCAGACAGATTTTTGTGGGTTTACCGCGCCCTAGTCTTGTTAGTTATTTCCTGCCCTTGCGGATTGGTGATTAGCATTCCTCTGGGATACTTTGGGGGAATTGGCGGTGCAGCCAAGGGCGGTATTTTGGTTAAAGGCTCGACTTTTCTAGATACCCTGACAGCAGTCAAGACAGTTGTTTTGGACAAAACAGGAACTCTGACAAAAGGAGTTTTTAAAGTAGCACAAATTGTGCCTACGAATGGTTTTTCCCAGACAGAGTTAATGGAAATAGCTGCTAAAGTAGAATCTCAGTCAAATCACCCTGTCGCGAAATCTATTATGGAAGCTTACGGCGGAAAGATAGATTCATCGGAGGTGAAAGATTACGAAGAAATAGCGGGACACGGTCTTCGAGCCAAAGTAAATAATCAAATTGTGCTGGCGGGAAATGACCATTTGCTACACCGAGAAAACATTGCTCACGATGTCTGCAATGCTGAAGGTACAGTAGTGCATTTAGCGGTAGACAACCGCTACGCTGGGTATATTTTGATTGCTGACGAGCTTAAGGAAGACGCAGTACAGGCTATCCGCGACCTCAAGAAACAGGGTGTTGAGCGAATCGTGATGCTCACAGGAGATAATCAAGCTGTAGCCGATAGTGTTGCGAGAAAGCTCGGTTTAGATTCCTACTTAGCCGAGTTATTGCCGGAAGGAAAAGTAGAGGCGATCGAAAAACTGATCTCTCAATCTAAAAAAGGCGATAAAATTGTCTTTGTGGGGGACGGAATTAATGATGCACCCGTGCTTGCTAGAGCTGATGTGGGCATAGCGATGGGGGGTTTGGGTTCTGATGCGGCGATCGAAACTGCCGATGTTGTAATTATGTCAGATGCACCGTCAAAAGTGGCTGAAGCCATCCAAATTGCCAGAAAAACTCACAATATTGTCTGGCAAAATATCATTTTTGCCATGTTAGTCAAAGGCATATTTATTGCTTTGGGTGCTTTTGGGTTAGCTACTATGTGGGAGGCAGTTTTTGCTGATGTTGGGGTGGCTTTAGCAGCTATTTTCAATGCGACTAGAGTTTTAAAGTAGTCGGCTGACAACTCCAGGAGGGCGGGCAATTCCTCCCTCCTTGTAGCAATTTGTAGAGGAAAGCAAATGGAAAGTCTCATCAAAATTCTCTTGGGAAGTCTAGCTCTTAGTATTATTCACGCATTAATTCCCAGCCACTGGATGCCTTTAATTGCCATTGGTAAAACTGAAAATTGGTCTCGTCGCGAAACTTTGCGGGCAACATTAATTACAGGAATTGCTCATACCCTCAGCATTATCCTAATTGGAATTGTCATCGGCTTATTTGGTTTCAAGTTGGCTGCTACCTATGTAGAGACAGCTAAAATAATTGCGCCTTTAGTTTTATTGGTTTTAGGAATTTTCTATCTTTTGGCAGAGTTAGATAGTTCTCGCAGACACCACCACCATCACGCAGAAACAGCTAATTTAACTACCAAGCGATCGCAATTTCAAATCCTAGCTGTTTTAGGAACAGGAATGTTTTTCTCGCCTTGCATCGAAATAGAAGCCTACTTTTTTTCAGCAGGAACGATTGGTTGGAGCGGCATACTTGTAGTTTCTGTCGTCTACTTAGTGGTGACCGTTTTGGGAATGGTTTTGCTAGTAGACTTGGGAATGAAAGGAGTTAATGCTTTAGAAGAAAAGCTGCATTTTTTCGAGGATCACGAACAAGGATTAACCGGAGCAGTATTAATCCTTCTAGGAATTGTGGCTTATTTCATCAAAGTGTAAAATGGTTGGTAATACAATTTAGTCTTGGGAAATATCCAGCACAGGAAAAAATATTATGCGTCGTCAACGTTCCATGCCTTGGATTCACCGCTATTCTCGTCCGCTCACGGCAGGAATTGCCTCGATAGGGGCTGCGATCACTGCTTATCTAACAGTGGTCAAGTTATCCAACGGAACGGCAGTTTGTCCGATCGAAGGCTGCGATATCGTGCTTTCGAGTCCCTATGCCTATGTCTTTGGTTTGCCTCTTTCTTTGTTCGGTTTTTTGGGCTATTTGAGCATGATAGTTTTTGCCGTAGCTCCCCTACTTGTTAATCCCGCAGAACAGAAAAGTCTCCGCTCTAAGTTAGAGTCTTGGACAGGACTATTTCTGTTTGCTGGTAGCACAGCTATGACGATTTTCAGTGGCTATCTAATGTATGTACTGGCTGTTGATATCAAAGCAGCTTGTATTTACTGTATTGCCTCTGCTTTATTTGCAACTAGCTTGTTTGTCTTAGCATTAATCGGTCGCGAATGGGATGATATCGGGCAACTATTTTTTATAGGAATTCTGGTGTCTATGTTAGTGTTGATTTCTTCTCTGGCTCTTTATGCCGATGTCAATAATCTCGGTACAGCTAGGGAGACTAGCATGAAGACTACAACATCTTCTGGTACTTCAGAAATTGCTTTAGCGCAACATTTAAAAAGAGTGGGAGCTAAAATGTACGGCTCTTTTACCTGCGAGCACTGTCAAGCGCAGAAGGAAAGTTTTGGCAAAGAAGCGGCTCGCATTATCAATTATATCGAGTGCAATCCTCAAGGGAAAAATGCTCGGCGCGATCTTTGCGAAGCTGCGAAGATTGAGGGGACTCCTACTTGGGAAATTAATGGTAAGTTTTACCAAGGGGAAAAATCTTTGCAGGAGTTAGCTGATTTATCAGGTTATCAGGGCTCTCGCGAATTTAAAGAGCTCTCAAATCAGGAACGTTGACAAGAGTGATTTCTGGCGATCGACTTAATCATAGTCGATCGCACTTAAATTAAATTATCCGAAATCCGGTTAAATGCGCCCTACTCTCAGCCGCAGCCCAAGCAAACGGCGCTGCAATCCAAATCCGATCGCCATCCCCGCGATTACAATGCCTGTAAAGTAAGCTAAAACAGTCAACCGCACTGAAAGAGGAGGCGCGACTCCCTCAACTTCAATACTTTGTAAAACCTGGAATGGTGAAAACTGACGGGCCCCGTTGGGTTGGGGAGAAACTTCTACCTCTACTTTGTGAGGTGCGCCATCAAAAAACTGCTCTTGCCATATCAGTTTTCCGGCTGCATCCGGGACACCTTTGTAGGCAAAAGCAATCCAATCATTTTCGAGTTGGGTGACTTTAACATTGAACAATACATCTGTGACTGGCTGATTTGTTTTGGTATCGGTGACTTGAACTTGTAAATTAGCAGCTTTCCCTACTGTCGCACTAACATCTCCAGAAAGTCGCACCTGTAAACCCTGAGATTGCACAATGGGGCTAGTTTTTTCTGTCGGTTTAGATTCTGTCATGTGAGACATTGGCATCGACATCTCAGACTGGGCAATTTCAGCACTGACATTAACATATAACAAGGTAGCGATCGCAATTATTATCGCCCCACTTAACAGCAATCGCACTCTTTCAGGCGCTATTTCTCCTGCTTGGATTTTGGGCTTTCCTCCAATCGCCAAGCCGCCACCTAGCCCAACAACCAACAAAATCACAGCTAAAATCCCAAAATTGCGATACTTCACCCCGTTTTCCGGCACGGATAGTGTTAAAGTTTGCTGAATAGGAGTAAAAGCATTTTCTGCGATCGGAGTCACCTTTGCTAACAATTGATAATTTCCCCTAATGGGCAGCATTTGCTGGATTTGTAACTCACCTTTAGCTGCAACAGCCTCTATATCCAGCAACTTTGTTCCCTCCACGATCGGAAAATCGGTGGTAAACCAATGATTTTTAGGCGGAGTTAAAATTGTCAAACTAATTCGAGCATTCTCTAAGGGAATCCCCACCGCATCTAAAGCTTGCAGCTTTAACGACACTGGAGATAAAGGTGTAGTTGCCTCGGCTTCAAAGGGTAAAATCTGGCTGATTGGGGGTTCAGAAGTCAGTCGCACAGTTGATTGTGGAGACTGCGAAAACCCAACCCAACCATAGAAAAAGATACTCATCATGCAGACAGCACTGATGAGCGCAGAAAACTTTAATTTTGACATTTTAATTCTGGACTTTTAAGGAATCTCGCGCGGGGTGGGGGGCGGGTTTATTTAACCTGTCTGCACTGTGAGAAAGCTCGCAGGTTTACCCGCCCCAACAGATTAAACGAATCGCAGTGCAATATCTCAAATAAAAACAATCTTGTCTAGTGACAACTAACCATCAAAGTGTGGTGGCGCAGAGAGTGTACCTTGTTATGGACGGCGGGATAGGTTGTAAAGTAAACAGTCCAGACAGTCAAAGCGAATAGGGAGATGTAGAGCGTCGCTTGCACGGGTGTTGAAAGCGTCAACCGTGCCGTTTGTTGCCAAACCGAAGAAGAAGAAGATTGAGTAGTCATCATGTACCTCGCAGATGAATAAAGTAAATTTGGGTGTCGGCGGGCATCCTGACTTGGAGAACTTGTCTCCTTCACAGTTGCGGGACAGTGCCGGACTTACACCGAACTTTCCCCGTTACCTCTGGTGGCTGTTCCTCACCAGAACCGATTTGATATTCAGAGCATATCACACATTCTGTTGCTGCATTCACATTACCTGGAGTGTTAGATAAAAAATACACAACTTCATATTTCTTGCAACTTTGGCGCATTTTGAGCCATACGACTGATGAAATTTAACGGAATTTGTGAGATTATGAAAACAATATGAAAATAATTTAACAATAAAACCAATGACTCCCCCGGAAAACAGACCCAGCCTTCCTGAAGTCCACCGCAGCATCCCGGTTCCCAACAGTAAAGGTTTCTGGCGTAAAATGCTGGCCTACGCAGGGCCTGGATATTTGGTTTCAGTGGGTTACATGGACCCGGGAAACTGGGCGACTGACTTAGCGGGGGGAGCAAAGTTTGGCTATGCGCTATTAAGTGTGATTTTGCTATCTAATTTGATGGCAATTTTGCTGCAATCACTCTGCGTGCGTTTGGGAGTGGCAACGGGACGAGATTTGGCACAAGCTTGTCGAGATTATTTCAGTCCGCGAGTCAGTTTTGTGCTGTGGATACTTTGTGAAATTGCTATTTCGGCTTGCGATTTAGCGGAACTTGTTGGAAGTGCGATCGGACTGCAATTGCTATTTGGCATTCCCTTAGTTTGGGGAGTGTGCATCACTGCGCTAGATGTAATAATGGTGTTATTTTTACAAGGAAAAGGCTTTCGTTATATCGAAGCTTTGGTGATTACGATTATTGCAATTATTGGCGGTTGCTTTATAGCCGAAATGATTTTTGCCAAACCAGATGCCGGAGGAGTTTTACTCGGTTATGTTCCCAACCTAGAGATTTTGCAAAATCAGGCAATGCTTTATATTGCGGTTGGTATTTTAGGGGCAACTGTGATGCCCCACAATCTCTACCTGCATTCGTCGATCGTGCAAACTCGCTCTTGGGAAGAAACTGCTGATAAAAAATGGGAAGCAATTAAATTTGGCACAGTTGATTCTACCGTAGCGCTATCAATAGCTTTGTTTATTAATTCCGCAATTCTGATATTGTCTGCTGCCAGCTTTCACTTTTCCGGCTATCAAGAAGTAGCAGAAATTCAAGATGCTTACAAACTGCTTTCTCCAGTGCTGGGTGTGGGTTCTGCCAGTGCAATTTTTGCGTTTGCTTTATTGGCTTCGGGGCAGAATTCAACTTTGACTGCAACTCTTGCAGGACAGATTGTGATGGAAGGGTTTCTAAATTTTCGACTGCGACCTTGGTTGCGGCGCTTGCTGACTCGACTGATTGCAATTGTACCGGCTTTGATCACAATTATCTTGTTTGGTGAAGGCAGTACAACTAATTTACTGGTTTTCAGTCAAGTGATTCTTAGTTTGCAATTACCCTTTGCAGTAATTCCCTTGGTAATGTTTACCTCAAACCGCAACTTAATGGGAGAGTTTGTGAATCCATTTTGGCTGAAAGCCTTAGCTTGGTTAGTGGCTAGTATTATAGTAGGATTAAATAGTTGGCTGTTATTGCAGACTATTTTTTAGTAATCTGCGATTGCGGTATAGGCAGGAACACATTTAATATTTGATGCCTTAATGTGTCCATATAAAATGGGAGAAAGAGTAAGAGCGTTAAAGTTGTTACGCTCAGTAACGCCGGGAATGCTATTGATGTGGGATAGAGGGTTACATTCTTATGCGATGGTAGAAGCCACAGTCAGCAAAGGTTGTGAGTAGAAGAGTGCGAATTCCATCCAACGTTAAATTCTTAAACGAAACACTATTAGATGATGGTTCATATTTGAGTTGGATTTATCCATCAGGCAAACTAAGAAAAAAAGGATTTAAGCCAATATAGGTAAGAGTAATTGAGTACACAATTGAGAATTACGACCGCCCATAAGCACAAATTAGATATCGTTTAATTACCAGCTTGTTGGACGCTTAAAATTTTCCATCCCCGTCACTTGCTGGTGAATATCATCAACGTTGGGAAGTCGAGAATACTATTGATGAACTCAAACTACATTTATGGGGACGAAAAAATCATATTCGTTCTCAAAGACCGAAAGAAGTGGTACAAGAAATTTATGGTTTACTACTACGACCGAAGAGCTGTAAGGTCATTAATTATTCAAGCAGCAAGCAGCGCAGGTGTTTCACCATTGCGTCTTTCTTTTACTGGAACATTACGAGTTATTCGTCGTGTTCTGCGCCAAAATTCCAGCGATTACAACCACAGGAACTTCCATTTTTTTGAATTGGTTAACTTGGGAGATATTTGACCAACTTCTACCTGAAATGGTTCATAGAAACAACCCAAGAGTTGTGAAAAAGCCTGTCTCAAAATTTCGCTCTAAACAAGTTAAACACAGAGGTACTGGAATAATAATCAATCCTCCTGTATTTATTGTTTTAAGCACTGCATAGCCCTTAACTGAACCGTATTGGCGCAGGAGGGACAGGTGCACACTTGGCCTTGATTGAAGGGAAGCATGACTCCCTGCGTGCGATCGTCGCCCCAATCTAGGATACACCGACTTTGAAAACACGCCCTAGGGATTCAAGAGACAGCGGAGCGTGGTGTCCAGGGTGTTGATTTCTCCTTTTTAGAGGTTCTCAAAAATTTCTTTTCATTCCCCCTTGACACTCCAGTGGACTGGATACTGCAAGATAGGATTAACCCCTCAAAGGAAAGGAAAAATACAACCATGACTACAGCTAAAAGTGCTTAACATGGCGTGTTCAGCTTGTGGCGAAACCATTACCAAAGCCATCAACACAGTAAATGCCGCAGCAAATGTTCAGGCAGCTCCCAAGACCAAGACCAAACTGGTCAATATCCAAACTCAAGCATCTGAAGCCGCCGTTACAGAGGCAATTACAGCGGCAGGTTATCCCGTTACCTGTCACTAAAGATTTCTCAGACCCATATTAAGGATGAAAATAAGGAGGTTTTGTATGGAAAACGCCACTATGAAACTGCGAGGCATGAGTTGTGCCTCTTGTGCAAGTAACATCGAAGGGGCAATCCGCTCAGTTCCGGGAGTTGAGACGTGCAATGTTAACTTTGGAGCTGAACAAGCCAGCGTTACATATAATCCCAGCCAAACTGATGTAGCAGCGATTCAGGATGCCGTGGATGCGGCTGGATATTCTGCTCTGCCGATGCAAGATGATGTACTTGCCCCAGAAGATGATGCAGAACGGCAGGCGCGGCAAAGTGAAAATCAGGACTTGACCCGCAAGGTGTGGGTTAGCGGTATTATCAGCGCCGTTATCGTGATTGGCTCGCTGCCTGCGATGACGGGATTGCCTATTCCCTTGATTCCCATGTGGCTGCACCATCCCTGGCTACAACTTGTACTCACTACTCCAGTATTGTTTTGGGCGGGTAGGTCTTTCTACATCAATGCCTGGAAAGCCTTGAAGCGTCATACCGCGACAATGGATACGCTAGTAGCGATCGGGACAGGGGCAGCTTACCTCTATTCTTTATTTCCCACCTTCTTTCCCCAGTGGTTTATCAGTCAGGGTCTTAAACCAGATGTGTACTTTGAAGCGGCATCTGTAATTATTGCATTGCTCTTGCTAGGACGACTGTTGGAAAATCGCGCTAAGGGACAAACCTCAGAAGCAATCCGTTCTCTTATGGGTTTGCAGGCAAAAACGGCGCGGGTAATTCGTAATGGACGAGAGGTGGACATTCCCATCGCTGAGGTAGTGTTGGGAGATGTCATTCTAGTTCGCCCGGGTGAAAAGATTCCCGTGGATGGCGAGATTATTGATGGCTCTTCAACGATTGATGAGGCAATGGTGACGGGTGAAAGTGTACCCGTAAAAAAGCAGCCTGGTGATGAAGTGATTGGAGCGACTATTAACAAGACTGGAAGCTTCAAATTCCGAGCCACACGGGTGGGTAAAGATACGTTTTTGGCGCAAATCGTTAAACTGGTGCAGCAAGCGCAAGGCTCCAAGGCACCGATTCAGCGATTAGCCGATCGCGTTACGGGATGGTTTGTCCCTGTTGTGATTGCCATTGCGATCGCTACCTTCGTCATCTGGTACAACATCATGGGCAACGTCACAATGGCATTGATTACCACCGTGGGCGTGCTGATTATTGCTTGTCCCTGTGCGCTTGGCTTAGCCACGCCAACCTCGATCATGGTGGGTACAGGTAAAGGGGCAGAAAACGGAATTTTGATTAAAGGTGCAGATAGTTTAGAACTGGCGCACAAACTGCAAACTGTTGTTTTAGACAAAACAGGCACGATTACGCAAGGTAAACCCACTGTAACGGACTTTATAACGGTTAATGGTACCGCCAATGGTAACGAGCTAAAACTTCTGGGCCTCGCTGCATCCGTCGAACGGAATTCAGAACATCCTCTGGCAGAAGCGGTGGTGCAATATGCCCAATCTCAAGGAGTGGAGTTGACCGATTCACGGGAGTTCGAGGCTCACGCAGGCAGTGGTGTGCAAGGGTATGTATCCAATCAATGGGTGCAAATTGGAACTCATCGTTGGATGAACGAATTGGGAATTGATACCAGTAGTTTACAGCCACCTTGGGATCGATTGGAATATCTCGGAAAGACGGTTATCTGGATTGCCGTAAATGGCAAAGTAGAAGGAATTATGGGCATTGCCGATGCCGTAAAACCATCTTCTGTTGTCGCAATTCGCACTTTACAAAAGATGGGATTAGAAGTGGTAATGCTAACAGGTGATAACCGTCGCACGGCGGAAGTCATAGCGCAGGAAGTCGGCATCAAACGAGTTATTGCAGAAGTTCGGCCCGATCAAAAAGTCGCTCAAATCGAAAATCTTCAGGCAGAGGGAAAAATTGTCGCAATGGTGGGGGATGGAATCAATGATGCACCTGCACTTGCTCAAGCTGACGTAGGCATGGCAATTGGCACAGGAACAGATGTCGCGATCGCAGCGAGTGACATTACCCTGATCTCTGGCGATTTGCAAGGCATCGTTACAGCAATTCAACTTTCTCGTGCCACGATTCGCAACATCAAACAAAATCTGTTCTTTGCCTTCATCTACAATGTGGCAGGCATTCCGATCGCCGCCGGAATTCTTTTCCCGATTTTTGGATGGCTCCTCAATCCAATTGTTGCCGGGGCAGCAATGGCATTTAGTTCCGTTTCTGTATTAACAAATGCGTTGCGTCTCCGTAACTTTCGACCCAAAAATGTTGGCTAATTTGATTCTTGCTTAAGAGGGAATAATGATGAACAAGCAACTTACGTTTCTAGGAACATTAGCAGGATTTGGATTTCTGCTTGGGGTAATTTCCGGTTCAATTTTTGGACTGTTAACGTAGCCTATTTTTGCACTCTGATGAATGAAACATCGAACGATAGCGCGGGTTTAGTCAATCACGAAGGAAATTTACTAAATACCTTTGTTCAAAACCCGCTCTTACTCCCATAATCTTGTTTATTTTTTAGGAGGTTTTCAAATGAGCAGCAAAACAACAATTATCGGTACTATTGCTAGTCTCGGGGTTGTACTAGGAATGTTATCTGGTGAAGGACTAGCGCAAAATACCCATGAAACACACCCAACTCAAACACAGCAAAGAAGTCAGTTTCATCGCATTGAACAACCCTTAAGTAACAAGATTTTAGTTACTATGGCTGGAATCGGATTAATTAGTTTAGAACTTTGGTGGTTTCTCCTTAGCAAACCCAAATCTCAGAAAGCAGTTACAGCCAGTGGAGGAATTCAAGAAGTAACCGTCACCGTTGATGGTGGCTATGAACCCAGCCGCGTTGTTGTGCAAGCTGGACAACCCGTGCGTCTTAACTTTCACCGCCAAGATCCTAGCAGTTGTTTGGAACAAGTCTTAATTCCAGATTTTCATATTGCAGCAGATTTGCATCTGAATCAAGTAACCTCTGTTGAATTCACACCTAAAAAAGCTGGCAGTTATGTCTTTAGCTGTGGCATGAATATGTTTCGAGGCGAAATTATCGCCACCGAAGACCAACAACTTGAATCAACGGGGTTCGAGGAACCTCAAACACTAACAGAATCCCAGTTCAATTCATCCATGTCAACACATCAGCCTGACACAATAATTGACGCTGAAGCTATGCAAATCAATCCAACTGTTGACCAGGGCATCCAGAAAGTGACTATCATGGTTAACAAAGGCTACACGCCCAATCATCTGGTAGTTAAAGCAGGTAAACCCGTTCAACTCAACTTTTTACGCGAAAATCCCAGTGGCTGTTTAGCGAAAGTGCTGATTCCCGATTTTGGCATTGCTACCGATTTGTCTTTGAATCAAGTAACAACCATTGAATTCACTCCCGAAGACGTAGGAAACCACACTTTTAGTTGTGGCATGAATATGTTTCGCGGTACCATAGAAGTGCAAGCCGCTAACGTCTCTGACCCAGATGAAATGGCTGCTCAGGCCTTAAATAACTGACCGTCAACCAAGTGCGATCGCTCGAATGGTTGGTCCAAACGCCTACTGCTACCCAAAGTTGGGACATTCAGGCGATCGCCACTCTGTCATTCAAAAAAATGTCTAGCCCCTCTTGACTCTCCATCCCACTGGATAGTTTATCATAAGCGTAGAGTTGGATTCAGTAGAGGAAATGAGTATGTTAGTCCAAGAAAAGCAAAAACTCATTGGTTTAGTTGCGAAGGAAAGCGGCGTACCGATCAAAACCATTCGCTACTATGAAGAACTCGGTTTAATCAAGGCATCAGGCAGAACCGAGGGGAAATATAGATTATTTAATTCTGATATTTTGAATCGGCTAAGCTTTATTAAACGCGCCCAAACTTTGGGATTAAGTTTAGCCGAGATTCAAGAATTATTGACGGTTCACGATGGGGGAGAGTTGCCTTGTGAACACATCAAAGTCCAGTTGCAAGATAAACTGCTCGCTATCGATCTACAAATTCAGCAACTATTTATCCTCAAACTAGAGTTGGAAGGATTACTTTCAGGTGCGCCCACCTTACTAGAAAAGGTTGATTCCATCATTTGCCCTCTGATTCAAAAAAAGTAAATTCTTCTATAACTTAATTGTTTCGATCGGTGTGTCAACGGAGGTTATAGAAGTTGACACACTGGTTTTTTATCAAAAAATAATATCGCTCAAGACAACGGCCCCATACACTGATTAAGGCAAGTCCAACAGTTATGGTCAAGAAAAAATCAGGGTTTATATATTTTCTGCCTGCCTAAATATTAGAGTTGCAACACATTAAAAAAGATGAATTAGCAGGGCAAATATTTGACAATGAGCTAGAGCTTGCCTAGGCCGTAATTCAGGGAGTAGAAGTTAGATAGAGGAGAAAGAAAAAACTACCGTACCCAACGTGTTAAATTTAAATCCAATCACCACACTTAATTTTTCCTTACCTAAATATAATTTTTCCCGCCTACCTACTTATATGTCGGTTTATTCTGAAAAAATTTGTCAATATTTTTTCGCTACCCCCTTGACTCTCCAGTCGAATAGAGAATTTAAGCTGTTATTAGGCTGAGTAAGTTCACGATTGATTTACTCAACAAAGTTCACCCATTAATCACCATCGATTAGAAATTGAAGGCTATGGTACTGCAACTAACTGTTCCTAAACTGGCTTGTTCTGCTTGCGTGAATGCTATCACCAAAGTTATTCAAACGCTTGATTCTACTGCCTCGGTTCAAGCCAATCCAAAAACCAAACTTGTCAGCATAGAAACTCAAGCCTCCGAAACAGCAATCAAAGAAGCAATAGCTGCGGCTGGCTATCCATCCGTGTAAACCTTTTAGTTTTTTTTCCTGCCAGCGGTTAGCTTTTTGCTAGCCGCCAATCCTAAATATTCATCTTAACTCTGGAGTTTATCAGTAGTTTATAGGATTCATTTACAAGAATGCCCTTAACTAGAAACTCCAAACGAGAACAGCAAAGTCTGAACCCCTGATAAATCGACAACCTCAAGTTTACTAACTGGAGAAAACAATGAAGCCATTTTTAACTGCAATTGCTATTACTTCAACTCTCATCTTAGCTCAAGGTTGCTTCTCACCCTCAAGCACGAAATCTGGCGAAACATCAACTTCTTCTGCCTCACAAGTGGCAGATACAAGTTCTCATCAGGGTCATGTAATGGATAATGTCCAGACATCAGCAGCTAATAAAAATCTTCATGAGGGTCATAATATGGAGGATTCCAAAACCCATGACGCTGGAGAACAACATCATGATGGTGGTCATTCGGGACATTCAGATGCCGAACCTGCGAATGCTATCGCTAAGCTGACAGTTCCCTCCAATATCGCGCCCAAAACTCCCGTACCTTTGGTAATTGAAGTCCAAAACAAAGAGGGAAAGTCTATTGCTGATTTTGATAAATTCCAAGAACAATTAATGCACCTGATTGTCGTTAGCGATGATCTCCAATATTTCAATCATATTCACCCCACCTATAAAGGAAATGGACGCTTTGAAGTTCAAACTGATTTTCCCGGCTCAGGTGGTTACACGCTGTTCAGTGATTACAAACCAGCCGAAAAATCAGAACAAGTTTCTGTCTTAAAAATGCAAGTTCCGGGTCAAGCTTTAGCTCGATCAAAAGTTGACATGGCTACCACCAAAACTTTGGGAAATACTAAGGCTAACCTCACGTTTTCTCAACCTCAAATAAAAGCAGGACAAGGAGTTAACTTAATTTTCAACTTGCAAGATGCTAGTAGCAACCAACCGCTGAAGGATTTACAGCCCTATTTAGGGGAAAGAGGACACTTAGTTATCCTCAAGCAGTCATCACCGTTGACAAAAGCCGACTATATTCATGCTCATGCCTTGAAAGATACTCCAGCAGGAGAGGTTCACTTTATGACCAGTTTCCCCCAACCAGGAAAATATAAGCTTTGGGGGCAGTTCAATCGTAATGGTCAAATTGTCACGGCTGATTTTTGGGTAGACGTGGAATAGTTATACTCGCATTTTTCGTTTCTGCAGCAGAGAAACAGATTTTTATCTCGAAGGCTTGATTTCTAAACATTTTGCTATCAGCTAACTACTGGTGGCTGATAGCAAAACTCCTTAGCGATAAATCATGAGTAAACTATGGGGTAGTCATGCAGAGTAATGATATCGTTTTCTTATGCAAGAATTATAGTGATGTACAAAGTTCAAAATAGCCCCAATATGGTTTTGCACTTTTTTTGAGAAAGGCAAGGTTTTACGAACTAAACGAGAAATTCCCTGCCGTAAAGTATTATTAAGTCTTTCAATATGACTGGTTTTTCCCGATTCTTTACCTACAGCTCGATGTCTTTTAAAAGGTAGCACTTCTGAATAAGATTCCCAAAAATCAGTATAACAAACAGCACATTGTCTATAGACAGGAGGTAAAGATTGCCAGAGCTCTTCCGCAGATTTTTTTGAGCGGTCTCCAATATAAAGTCCAACAATTTCACGGGTCTTTTGATCTAAAGCTATCCAGAGCCATTGCTTTTTTCGCTTGTTTTTGACAAATGACCACATTTCATCTAGCTGTAAAGTCAACTGACATGAAGGTTTTTTCATTACCAAAATTTCTTGGGAAATTTCGGCATACTTTTTATTTACATAATTCTGAAGCCATCTAATGGAGACCCCCGTAGCTCTAGCAATTCCGGCTCAAGAAATTTTTTATAAAATCAGCCGCTCAATTAAGGCTTTAGTATAGGAGTGAAATCTGCTTATATTGAGAATTTTCAATAAACTGACGACTACAATTTTTACATTTAAATCGCTGTTTCCCGTAATAATTTTTTCCATTTTTAATAAAAAAATCGCTTGGACAATTAGGACATTCCCTACTTTTACCTCGAAAATTTATGTTGATTTAATATTAAACCATTACTGTGCATTACTACCAGAATATTTTCAAACGATCTTTTTCACGAGCTTTAAAACTTGAAGCATACCAAACTATAGCAAAACCATTTGATTTGTAAACAATCGATTCAATCATCACAAGCGTTTCAGGTTGTTCTACATTCATTACTCAAATAGACTTGCTATAGCAGTAAAATGGTAATTACAGGAAGAAATACTATACACGTCAGCAGCAAGATGAACGAAATAATCATCAGTAGGACTTGGAAAAGTTAGCTAACTTCTGGGTAAAGTCACACTAGTGTTCAATCCTTAAATTTACGATACTCTGGCGATTCTACCCAAATTGTACAGAATCCCGAAATAGCTGGCCTTCCCGCCACTTCCAGAGTCACCCCCAGACGCTTGACATCCTTTTTACATTCCAGATTAGTAAGACTATCCGAATTCCACCTCATCAAATTCCGAGCAAACTTCCCCTCAGCACTCGTTGCCCACCGCAAAGTCTCCGCCTGCTCCTGAGTTAAAGAAACTGCTTCCCCCGGTGCAAACCCTCCTAGCGACCAAAGTAAACCCATCCACCCGATCACAGCACCGGCACCTAACGCCACCAACAGGATACCCGCAGCCGGTATCAAAGCAAGAGCGGATGTCCTCCACCGAGTCAATTCCGTCTGACGCACCAGAGAATTGACTGCTTCAGCAATTTTCCCCTCTTGCTTCTCAACCGCCACCCGTTCGTAACTCGCCAAAGTCTTGTTAATCCGCCCCACCCACCGATCGAACGCTAACTCAAAATCCTCTGGTTTTGGACTCTCTTGAATCAGCACTTCCAATCGGCCAGCAGCCAACAAAATCAGAAAAATCGGGTCAGTTGGCTCAATTTTCCCCTTAAAAGCCAACTCCAAAACTTTGCGCCTGTACTCCTCAGATTGCCCCTCTAAAGCAATATCCAGCAAAGATTTAGTATCAACAGCACCATAACTCACGGCAACATCCCCGTAGTTTCAAACGCTTCATAAGCTGACAACATAAACGACTTAATCCGCTGTCGGCCCAGCACCCCGAGTTCCTGGCTATTCCTTGCCAAATCAAAAGTTATCCCCCGAGCATCTATCGCATTCCTTTCCCGCGAATAAAACTTAGGAAAATCAATCACCTTGACCTCATACTTTTTAACCGCATTCTGCACCTCCTCCATCTCTTCCACAGAACTCCAATCATCCTCCAATCCCAAATTGCGGACGAGGACGTGAGCAATCTTATTGTCAAAATGCTTAACTGACTTCAAAAAGAGCTGCACGCTATCGTAGCCCCCCGTGCAAATAAACCACTTACAAAAACTAATGCGAGACTGCTTCCCCAACTCAATTAAATTGTTTCTTCCCATCCACTTAGTTACCAAAGGATAAACCTGAGCCGGTAAATTGACAATTACGCTCTTCTCAAACGCCAATTCAAAAATTCGATCTGCTTCGTAAAACTTCTTCTCGTCCTCGCTAAACAGAGCTTCACGGCATACGCTTTCATAGATTCGAGATACATCAGGATTAGAGCGATCGGTATCTACGGCAAAAAATGGGAAATTCTTGTCCAAGAAATACTGAATCAAAACCCTAGCAAATAAGCTCTTGCCAACCCCGCCTTTCTCTCCATCAATCAGATGAATTTTAGTAGCCGGTTTTTCAACCTTCTCTAACCCGCACTCTTTGAAACCATTCGAGTTTTCTATCGCTGTATCCATACCTGAATCTCCTCCTTCATCTACCTGTTTAACCACAGAATCTGTTAGTTGCACTTGATATTTCGAGTTCCTACTTCTACTTGCCATGTCGAACTTTCCTATTTCAGGTTTATTTCCTAACACAAATACAGTTATTCCTGCTTTTTAGGGATAGCTAATAACTGCCCAACCAGCTAGAAGATTTGCCTAATATATAAATTCGCAAATCCCATACAATGACTAGCATACCTGTATTTGCAGAGGTAATTACGGTCAAACTCCGCTCAATAATTGAAGCTCATTCATGCGAATCCTGAATCATCGAAATCCTCGCCACCCTCTAATTCAAAGAAGTCATCCGCAGTCAATCCGCTACGAGTGGAATGGTTAGGAGGCGTCAAGCTTTCCACACCGTAAAGCAGAGAACGGTCTACCTCCTCAATACCAGCAGGTACTTCTAGCGAAGATGGTATTTGGGAAATAGGCATTCCCCCTATATTAGTAGGAGGATATTCAATCCCGCCTCGCTCGCGCAAATAGAGAGCGTGCTTTTCCAGAGCATAGACGGCATTTCTAAATAACCGCCCTAAAATAACTGGATCGATATTCTCTTTTTCCAGATATGCTAGCGGCAGCCAGTAAGGTCGCAGAGATTGGAGAATCATTTCTCTCGAAGGCAGCAATAAATTGCCTTTAATATAGGACATCAAAACTCCATCATCAGTAGATTTTAAAGGCTGATAGCGCCACAAAAAATCAACCCTTTCTTTTTCCTTAGCCACGACCAACTATCTCCTGTAAAACGGAACCTTTTGACCCACAAACAGCGGATTCTGTGACCTGAGAATTGAACTGCTTTTTCAAATTTGCCTTGAAATACGAAAACATTCCATAGACATCATTGAGCCGATTTTCAAACCCTTTCTTTTCCAAAATAGGTGGCATAGCAATTTCGGCATTCCAAATAATTGGGAAGCGATCGTAATGTTCGTTTAACTCCTTGCGGAGATAATCAGCCGTCCCACCGCAGAATACCAACTCATCGCAATCCGGTGGCAAATTCTCATCCAACCAACTGGTGAGACTCCGCGCATATTCAGGTCGTGCCTCTTTGATGGCTGCTATCATCTGCTGCACTTCTTCAGCCCGCCCTTGCTTAGTCGTGCTGCGAGCCAACCGCATTAAAGGAGCTGCCTTGAACTCAGATCCCGCTGCTGCGATCGCCGGAGTCAATCGCTCCGCAGTCTGCCCTGAAGTCCTAGCTACCACCCTCTCCACCATGCGGATGAAGCCCAAATCGCTCGTTTTTCCCGGTCTAACATCCCCCCGTTGCACCACCAGCAGGCTAGCATTGCGGTAGCCAATCATGGCGATCGCGCACACCCGTTCTTTCAAAACAGAGCCGACTTTCTTGTTGTGCATCAGGTAAATGCCACCCCCCTCTGGCTTGCAGTTAAACGCCAACAATTCCACGCTCATCTGACCTGTAGGAGTTTGGTAATCTGCTAAAGCTTCCCGCAGCACCCGCTCGAACCTCCCCCGGTCTTCATATTCCCCCGGTGGCAACAACACGGCGATCGCCGCCGTAAATTTCGCAGGCAAATTCAGCTTTTCCTTAATGGCCCACATCCCAGCCAGAGTTTTGTGCAGCGCCCTCTCGTACTTAAGCTCCGAAAGGCCAGCATTGGCGTGAAACCTCTCTTTCGCCAAATACCCTACTGCCCTGTAATCGTTCCTAAAGGCAACCCAAGCCGTATTCTCAGGCTCGGCTGACCCCAATTGGTCTCTGCCATAAGCCAAAATTGATTCGTGCGGTACAGATACGACCTCCGGTTCCATGCACAGCAGTCGAATTTGATTCTTTGGCCCTGCGTAAAGAATTTTGGTAGCTGACCCCCCGTAATCGCAGGCCGCGATCGCTTGAGGCCAGATGGTTTCGATAGTAGTTTCGCTCATATCGCAGGTCTTCCTAATTGAAGTTTCAAGAGTGGTAAACAAACAGCCCTGTACGGAAAGGACGTGCAGAAATAACCCTTACGCTAAGCCAAGCGTGCCACCTCAAAAGAAGGCTGTAAAACAACAGCTATTCAAGGATTAAAACGCACTTACTACTTATTAACCCCTCCTAAAACCTCCCCTCCCTCAGCCAGTTGTCTGAATCCCAGCATCTACAAAAATCGGACTCACGGCTTAGGCTGGGACAAAGCTTTTGGTAGCAAGCTGTGTCAGAGGTGCGTGCAAACTGCTTTCTCTAACGGGATAGCACCCCTATGAGGAGAGCGCTACTGCCAGCCTGTCGCTGTTCAATGGAAAATTTTCCATTAGACAGACATCTCGAAAAAAGATGTAGAGACAAGGGCGATCGCGTATGCAAGCAAAAGTGGAAGAGCACGCATCATTGATTTTCCCAGATGTCTATTGGAAATTCCCACCCCTGTTAAGTTCAGCCAAATCTGGCTCTCGGCCACAGTGACAATGGAAAATTTTCCATTGGAAATTCCCACGCCTGTTGAATTCAGCCAAACCTGAGCCTAAGCCCTAGTGGCAAGGGAAAATTTTCCATTGGAAAGACTGACATCGAGTTGCCATGCCTTAAAGCCCCTCCAGGCAACAAGCGATCGGCACGTGGCTGAGGCGCGATTGCCCTCCGTACACGCTACCCGATCGCAGCCGAAGGATAAAGTTCGTTACCCAACACCAAATAGCGAGCAAACTAGCCATGTCGAGATCCAAACGAATCAAAAGAATAGCCGTATACCTAACGCCAGAAGAACTTCAACTTGCTGAGACAATGGCTAAAAATCTCCAGGTGAGCATCAGCAGTCTGTTCCGATACCACACTTTTAAACAACAACATCAACCAGCTTTGTGCCAAAAATTAGCCGAACTTAACCTCCGCCTCAAACCGATTGCCCTTGCTACAGAACAAGCATTATGGATGGGGGGAAAAATTACACAGCCAGCCAACTTTGAGGATCTGATTGAGCAAACTTTGGCACTGCTCAAGCAAGTACAGCAACAGCAAATGAACGTACCACTTCTAATGAATTTAAGCGATATTGAGGAAAATTTAGAAGCTCCTAGCGAAAACTTTTAATAAAAACATCCACAAATCATCACTTTTTTACTACACAAGTTTTAAGTTTAGTAAATAATGATTGGCAAGCAGAAAATCGGTAAAACTTTTACCCCATTGCTCAATTACCTCTTCTCCAAAGAAGGAGCTTCACTGATTGGAGGAAATATGGTAGGAGAAAATGTCCAGGAATTAGCTGCTGAGTTTCTGTTCTCCAAACAACTCAACCCTAGAGTTGAAAAACCAGTTTACCATGCGACCTTAAGCGTGCCGGATGGCGAGTATATCCCTGATGCCAAATGGCGGGCGATCGCTCTAGATTACCTAGAAGGAATGGGACTGGATAAAAATCTGTTTGCTATCATCCGCCATACCGACCGCGACCACGACCACATTCACATTGCAGCCAGCCGTATCAAATTGGATGAGCAAGGAACTTGCGTATCAGATAGCTGGAACTATCTACGCAGCGAAAAATTGATTCAAGAATTGGAAGAAAAGTATGACTTGACACCAGCTTCCCGCAGTTTTGATAAAGAACGCCGTTCTCCCACGACTGGCGAACACCGACGGTTAGCAAGAACGGGGGAAATCAGCACGCGGGAACAACTGCAAACAGCACTAGATAGAGCAACCACTGACAGTCCCGCGCTCGCTCTTTTGATTGACCGACTCGTTGAACAAGGCATTAGTGTAAAAATAGAACCTACCCCCGGAGGCGAATTAGGGATTAGCTACAAATTAGGCAATATTGCTTTTAGCGGCACTCATTTAGGCAAAGCTTACACCTTCAAGGGGCTGCAAAAATACAGAGGAGTCACTTACTCTGCTAATACTGACATAAATGTGGAAGCCATTCCCCCATTGCAAGAGCGAGAATTGAACGAAATTTTGGAAACAGAAAACTCTAAACCAAATAGCGACGCGAACAATGATAGTGATGCTGATGACTGTGGCGAAATGAGGAACAGCAGCATCGAGAGCAATTCTTCACCAATATACTGGCAAAGCTACTCTAACATTGACAGGCCAGAGCGAGAAGGAAGCAGCACAGGGACTTCCTCAGAAACCGACAAAGATTCTCTAATCGCTGAGTCAGAAGATGTAGGCAAACCCGACTCGCCCAACGATCGCGAAACATCGGGGTTCGACTCACTTAACTGGGAGTCTGTACGAAGCAATTTAATAGAAAATGCTTGTCTGCCAGTCGAATTAATCGACCTCCTACACGACAGGGGATGGATAGACGCAGACAGCCTGAACCGCCCTGTATTCCAACTCCGCACTCTTGCAGGAGAGTACAGAGGAACCTGCACCTTAGACGCCAATGGAAAATTTTCCATTGACAGTCATGGGGAAGGCTCATATCAAGGAGGCGACAACACTGAAAAGGGAGTTTTCTGGATAGCGGTTCAAAACAATATTGAAAGAGCCATTATTGCCAGCAACCCGGTAGAACTCCTGTCTGTAATTGCCTTAGATCCAGATTTCAATAAAAGGCCGACTTTATACTTAAGCATTGATGCGGTTTCTTCGCTGCCAACCGACTTTCTTAAGGAAGTAGAAACTATAGTAGTCGGCTTCAAAGGAGATCGAGATGGCGATCGACTGTCAAAAGAACTTATTGAAACATTCCCTCAATCAAAGCGAATCAATCCAGGCTTTGCCGGCTGGAACGCAATCTTAGCATCTCAAGAGCAAGAAACAGAAAATGGTTTTAACGATCGTGATGAAGCAATCGATCGCAATTTTGGCATAATTTTGGATTAATCAAAGCTCACTATTAGTATTTTACGCAGCTTTCATGGGGTCAGGAAACGATGACTAAAGTTGGGCGATAAACAAATTGCTTATTTTTACGACGCCCTTTTCGGCTTGTTTGAGCAGTAAAACCGTCGCTGCCACCCACCTTAAAACCAAACAATATGCTATTTGGAAAAGAGCTTTTTCCAAACCGGCTCGTCCAAGCCGTGACTCAGACTCTATTATCAGTAGTGTAAAAGAGTGGAAGCGCCACCTTAAAATTATGAATCTACGTCACTTACTTCTCTCGACTGCGCCCTAAATCTTCGGGCAACCAGCGAGAATGAAACTCTGCTTTGTTAGGAGTAATGGAAGGACTAAAAGCAGTGTATCTCCCAATTAAATTCAGCGATTTGCCATTGGTGAAGTGGCTGCTAGCGCAGCATTATGAAGGGCTTGCTAACAAAAATTTGAATTTGAGAAATTCCTAACTATCATCATGAAACTGCATTCACCCATTTGCGATCTGCCAGGGTTACACCCAAGCAATTACAAAATGCTAGAAAGGCTGGGCCTTGCAACTGTACGAGACTTACTGCTCTACTTTCCCCGTGATTACATTAAGTATCGGCGAGTAAAAATTTATCAGTTGAAAGTAGGCGATTCAGTCACGGTTGTAGGTAAGATTAAACATCAGGAAGTAGTGAGTCCGCCTAAAAATTCTAGGCTAACAATTCAGACTATTATTGTCAAGGACAAAACCGGTAAAATAGCCTGCAAGCGTTTCTTCAACCACCGGTACTACCAATCAAAAAAGTGGAGGGACGAGCAAGCCGCCACCTATGTTGCTGGAGGCATTGTTGCTATATCTGGGATAGTCAAAGCCGATCGCTATTGCGGAATGACATTAACTTCCCCTGAAATCCGATTAATCGGTCTAGACGAAGCCAAGGATACGAAAAATTCAATTATCCCAATTTATCCTTTGACAAAGGGAGTTAGCAACGAAATTGTCCAAAATGCAGTAACCTCAGCTTTGGAATCTGCCAAGCTGCTAAATGACCCCCTGCCACAGGAGTTCAGACGACACGGTTTGATGAAATTACAGAAGGCGATCGCAAACATCCACCAACCCCCAGACGAAACCCAACTAGAAGCTGCCCGCCGTCGCCTGGTATTTGATGAGTTTTTCTATCTCCAGCTATCGTTTATAGTGCGTCGCCACCGGCTTTTGGCGCGATCGGCTCTTACAAAAATAACTCCCGCTGGCCCTCTAATCCAACACTTTTACTCTCAACTTCCCTTCTCGCTTACCTCAGCTCAACGTAGGGTCATTAACGACATTCTCAACGACATGACTTCCAAAACGCCGATGAACCGACTGGTACAGGGGGATGTCGGTTCTGGTAAAACAGTTGTTGCTGTCGTTGCTATCCTCGCTGCCATCCAGTCTGGCTACCAAGCGGCACTTATGGCACCTACAGAAGTGCTAGCCCAACAGCATCACAGGAAGATTGCGACGTGGTTTGAACGCCTTGGCGTTTCTGTTCAATTGCTGACGGGTTCTACCAAAACCGCCAAGCGCAGAGAAATCCACGCCCAATTAGAGACGGGTGAACTTTCACTATTGGTGGGAACTCACGCGCTTCTGCAAGAGAAGGTCAACTTCAACAAACTCGGTCTGGTAGTCATCGACGAACAGCATAGATTCGGTGTGCAACAGCGGCAGGATTTACTGAACAAGGGAAATAGACCTCATGTACTGACGATGACTGCGACTCCTATTCCGCGTACTTTAGCACTGACCTTGCACGGGGATTTGGATGTCAGTCAGATTGACGAGTTACCGCCCGGTCGTCAGAAGATTCACACGAAAGTGCTTAATAAAAGCGCTTCAGCATACGAATTAATCCGCCGCGAGGTACTTCAAGGTCGTCAGGCATACATCATCCTTCCCCTGGTGGAAGAATCGGAAAAGCTAGATTTGAGAGCAGCGGTAGCAGAATACGATCAACTATCAACGGAAATCTTCCCCGAATTTAGAGTTGGTTTGCTGCACGGTCGGATGACATCAGTAGAAAAAAATGAAGCCCTCAACTCATTCAGCGACAACAAAACCCAAATACTGGTTTCCACGACTGTTGTGGAAGTGGGCGTGGATGTTCCAAACGCTACTGTCATGCTGATTGACCATGCCGATCGCTTTGGCTTAGCTCAACTGCACCAGTTAAGAGGTCGCGTCGGTCGCGGGTCTTACCGTTCCTACTGTCTGCTGCTCAATACCAGTAAAACAGCGGAAGCCAAGGCACGTCTTGAGGTGTTGGAAAAATCCACTGACGGGTTCTTTATTTCGGAGATGGATTTGCGCTTGCGCGGGCCGGGAGTTGTGATGGGCTATCGCCAGTCGGGACTTTCGGAATTTGCTTTGGCGAATATACTGGATGATGAGGATTTGCTGAATTTAGCTCGTGAAATGGCAGTAGTAATTATTAAGAGTGACCCAAATTTAGAAGAACATTCGTTGATGATTGCAGAACTCAAAAGACGGGGGCTGACCAGTTGGAATTGCGCTCTCAATTAATAGGTTCTAGCCAGTTTTTTTATGAGAGAGGTGCTTCGGTAGCTCAGCAGTGGTAAGAAATCCCATTCAATTAACGATCGCAAAACTGCAACAACACCTAAATAAAAACACCAAATTTTTGAAAGGTTGCTAATTCGCCTCGGTCAATCCATTATTTCGCCTCTGCTAAAAAGCTTGCAACTTCGTCTTGATGATATACTGCCTTGTTAAGCGACGAGCGGGAGTCTGGAATTTAGGATTTGCTTTGCCGGATATACTAAATGATGAAGATGCCCTAATTTAGCTCGTAAAATTCAACCAACTGTTTATACAAGCTCATCACTGGCAGTTGGTTACTACTTGGAATATGCCAAAAATTTAGTGAAATATTGAGTTCGCGTTCCACTACTTAGATTTCAAGATGAGTGATAAGCTTATTTAAAATATTTCAGATAGCATCACACTCTATAAAATAATCATATAATTCTATGTTGATTTTCAAATTAAAAGCCTTTTCAAGATAATTTTTATGTTCAAAAGACTCAATAGGATAACATTCGTACATAGGATTATTTGATTCAACTCTAAAAATTTTTTTTAGGTAAGAAAGGTTTACGTTATCCAAAACTTTCTCTCCTATAAAGTCGTTGCCGCATTTAGCATACCAACGTACAACTCTTTGAACTACTGGTTTATGTGCGCTAATACTCATTACTTTATTCACTATTAAATTTATTTTTTAGAGAAGAGGGGCATAAAGCCCCCCATTTTTATTAACTTAGTTTACGAGTAGCAACTCCAGGTTTTATTCGTTCTCCTTTAATAGGCTCAAACTCACCCAGATGATTACCCCGTTTATCATACTTTTCCACTAAACCATGTCTATAGTCCCACTCATATATGCACTCTTCATCCTCCCATCTACTTCTTAATCCCCCTCCTCCTTGTAGGGGTGTTTTTGGTTTAACTCGCTTAGCTTTTGGAAAGGCTTCAAGAGTTTTTGGTGCGGGAAAATATGTCATACTAATTTCCTTATATCTGTGCTTATTTATAACTACCCCTTAACACTCCTCCCTGTACTAAAGAGGGTATTGAAGAGAGTAAATTTTAGAAACACATTGGGAAATTAGTAGGCTTACTTGAAAAAGTTACTACTAAGTTTAATAATTATAGCATAAATTATAAGGCTTTTATATAAAATATAGATATATTCTTATCCAGCAGTCGGTTGGCTTGTTTTTTTCGCTCGCAGTTGATAATTAATTCCAATTACTGGTATATATCAGTTTCCCCTTGCCAAAATCTCTGGCAGGTAACCGTTACGAAATTTGGCTTTAGACATATAAGTAGCTTCTTTTATTGTCCATTGCTTGTCGGGAAACAAATCAGCAACCTTTCCCAACTGAACTAATCCTCTATAATCGCCCGTAATTTGAGAAATGATTCTAGCGATCGCCTTACAACACGAATCCGGGTATTTGACAACTTGCCACTCAGAAAACCGAATCACCACCCAATTTTTTTCTAAAAAAAACCGATTGCGCTGACTGTCTTTATTCCTATCCACGCAATGATGAGGTTTTCCTGTCCGCCCATCATAAGGTTCATCAATCTCGATATCTATAGCTAAACCTGTCGGTTGATGAACCAAAATAAAGTCAGCCGTGTAACGAAAAGATGTACCGGGTATAGGAAACTCACCACCCATACAGAAGTCATAAAAACCAGAGAAATAACGACATAAGTAAATAAAAAATTGCTTTTCACTTACCCCTTGTTGTACTCCTCCCTTACCCTGACTTGCTGGCGGTTGAACAATCTTTTTCAACAAATTATTAAGCAGCTTAGATCGATCCTGCAAAAGAGAATTATATTGCTCAGTTTCCTTGCAATTTGGCTGCAAGCGACACAATTGATAACTTTCGTATTTGAATAATTGTTGTTGGTAGTCAGCCAGTCGTTGTTTGTAGCGATCGCGTACTTGAAAATCAACAAACCGCAGATAAGCAAAAGCCGCTGCTGCACTAACTGAAGCACATACCAGCGATGAACAAAAAGCTATAACGCTCATACCAAACCGCCAGTGAACCAACATTACCACCACAGCACTGGCTATCCAAAACTGAATCACTAAATAGTAACGAGAATTATTGAAAACTGGCAGTCGCGGCGGAAAAGGCATTTTTTTTGTAGAAGAAGCACTTTCTTCCAAAATAGGTATCGGGTTATCCGCGCAGAACTGACGAATTGAATCGGGGATAAGAATAACTGGGTAAAAGCCTCTTATTTGGCTCATGGTTATACTTTTTGTAGGCGATGTACAAGCTCAAATTATGTATATTTTCAACTTTTAACTTACTAAATATGCGCGTCGTATCTCATCAGACCCAGGAATTACAAACTCCTCTACCTAATTTCCGATGTCATCGACTTATACATGGGCTAACGCCCACCTTTTTGGGTGAAAATAATAATTTGGTACGCCACTACTTATGCCTACAAATCAGCCCAATAATACACAAAAGATTGCCACAGACCGTCTCAAATCCACGCGGGAAAAACTGACAAGAAAAATCAAATTGGCATTGAAGACTGCAACGCCTGAAGAAACTCTGGAAGTGTGGATGTTGATGAAACGGCAGGAACTCAAAAGAACGACTCCTGGTTTATCGGAACAGCAGACGGAAAGCATCGTGCGATCGCTAATCCTAGAACTCGGCTATGACATCATCGCTACCTCAACTGCCTCACCTGCTGCTGCATCGCCAGAACCAGAAGTTCAGACAGATGAAAGCGAAGTGGATGACGCGGATGAGGATAACGATGCTGATTTCACTAACGACGATTTTGAAGGCGACGAAGATAACTTTTCAGAAGAATTATCAGATGTATCTGAAGAAAAACTTCCTTCTCGCAAGCAGCGGGTTCCTGCTTTGAAAAAAGTAGAAAGCTTAAGGGCTTCTACGCGAAATGGAAAGCACTATTAAGCATTGTTGAATTTGAAATCATAGACGAGGTTTTATACAACCGTGTCCCTACAACAATGTGAAGCTGACGACACAAGAAATACACTCATTTCCTACACTAATACTTCTTTGCTGGGAAGAGTGGATTTCAAATCCGACTCCCTAGAACTTATCCCAGAGACGGAAATTTTGGAAGTAGGCAATGAAAGCATTGACTCTCATAGTTTGGAAGACGAACTCACGCCAGGAACGCTAGACATACTCGCTCGCATTGAAACTTTTGATGAGTATTTTCATTGTTGCGGAAGGTGGTAACTAATGTATTTAGCCAAAGATTTGTTAGCCAGATATTCGATACAAGCAGTCGAACTCTGGAATCAATTGGAAACTGCTGAAACTCCCGAAGAAGAGGAGGCTATTCTCAAAGAAATCTGGGAAAACCAGACAAACCAGGAAATTGCTGCTGACACGCAAGCCGAACTAGCAGATCAACTAGATGCTGAAATTTGTGCCGTCAAAGCACGCTTAAAACATTTAGTAGAACTGCATACTGAGGCAATTGAACGACTGGAACGTTGGCGCAGCAGTCTGGATAAAACCCTGCTACAATTTCATTCAATGGGAGTAATTCCTACAGAGATTGTGGGGATCTCGCGTCACATCCGACTCAAGGAAAATCCGCCAAGTTGCGAAGTATTAATCAATCCTTGTGAATTGCCAACAGAGTACCGCACGGAAAAGCTAGTTGTTACACCCAACAAACGCAAAATCGTAGCTGATTGGAAACAAGGCATTCCCATTGATGGCACTCGAATTGAGCGTAAACTCAGAGTTGAATACGGAATAGTACCATCAAATCTGACCTCTGCAACTAAGGTAATTTCTAATCGTGCTGCAGCACCAAATACTCAGGAAAATCCTTCAACTATAACACAAAATAGTAGGCGAAAAGAAAAGGCGATCGCTAAAAGCGCTGATGGTTCTAACAAGAAAATGAAAGCACGAGCCGGCTAGGGGTAAATCTTCAGAAAAATAAGCGTGGGAGGTTTAACTAACAGCAGATAGTTGTTATATCGCTATCTGCTAAACCATTTTTTTGAATTAATTTAGGAGAACTTAATCCATGAAAAAACAAAACAACCATTCCTTTGATATTTCAACATTTGACACAATTATCTACCGAATTCATCAAGGAAAACTTGCCATCTTAATTGAGGATGGAGACAATCGCCTCGATATATCGTTTCCCATAAAAGATGGGCGATTATTCGTCCTCCTTGGTTCTATAAGAGCCGCTGTAGCTGAAGCAATGACCGATTACTTGGAAGTAGAAGCCTACGGAGATGAGCCGCTACTATTATTAAGTGGATCTTTGAATAAGTTTAATTAATACCAATAAGGGGGCTAACGCCCATAAGTAGTATGACAAGCTATTAAATAGCATAGCAAAAATGAAATGGTTGACACCAGAAGAGGCAGTCGCGGCTGCTAATTTATCGGTAACGAGCGAAGAGTTAATTGAGTATACAATTCAACCCGAAGATGAAGAAACAATAGAGGAAAAATTCCAAAAGATTGGACTGCTATTTGACCGCGATCGCTGGCAAGCCAAAAAACATTATCTAGGTCTCCTCTCGCCAGCAAAAGTTAAAAAACCAGTCGCTACTGAATCATCAACCTCTGCAAGCGCTTCAGAATCAAAAGATGATGATAATTGGGCAGAGGAAGATGAAGAAAATACTGTCTCTGAAACTGAAGAATCCCACAATTTACAATCCGAACATCAAGAAGAACCTTATATCTTAGAGAAATGTACTGTCGAACTGCACCTGACATTTAAACCAGATGACGGCCATCCAGACGGACGAATTGTAATTATTTCCGCAAGTAGTCACAGAGACTTTCCAGTTAGCGAAAAGATAAGAGAGTCATCATTGGGAGAATTACCGCCACCTCTCAAAGAACTGCTGAAGGAACTTGTAGCAGATTTTCCTAATTGCCAAGTGCGGCGACAGATTGCTAATGCTCGCAACCAAAAGAAAAGAAGTGCTAACCACAAGAAACCTGGAAGCGAAGCAAGTAGCACCACTACGTCTACAACTTCTACAGAGTCTAAAACTACTGGAACGCAACTGACCTTATTTGGGATTTGAACAACATACCTACTTTTGGGATAAAAAAATGACTTCAAAAAAGAAAGTGCTAATTTCCTTCGAGGGACAACAGCATCCTGTTGATGAGGAAATAGCAAATGATGATAACGAACTCCGCAAACTGCTCACAACTTACTACCCAGATTGCGCCAACGCCGACATCATTAGAAAACCTGGAGAATTGATTACAGTAGCAAAACGCAACGGCTCTAAAGGAGTAAAATAACCATGAAAATAATTCCTTTAGAATTCCTCATCAATGCACCAGAAGAAGTCAATCCAGCACTATCTATGTGCCGGAAACTACAACGGTTAGAGCTTTCTGGCGAACTCGATAGCGCGACTATGAAAGAAATGGTAAAAGCAATTGAGTTAGCTATTTCAAAAGGGACAGACGACGTGAGAGCAGTTGAGCAAACCAAGGAACGACTGTTAAATAGTCGCTCTGTAGCTGGTGCAGTTCCAATGGGGTTTTAATATGGCTGCAATTTGGAATGCTAAATACGCTCTGCAAATATTACAGCAGTGCCAACCAATCATCGATTTTAAATCAGCAACCGATTATTTGTTAGATAAACTGAACACCTATCAGCTACTCAGTCTTTATCAACAATTGTTTCCTTTGGAATGGGGAAAAAGCCAATCGGAACTCTACTCGGAAGATGAAAATCACAGTCCGAAGGAATTGGAGTTTATTTCGCTAGTTAACGAACATTTATTCCCGATTGACGACATAATTTTAGAGGGCGCTTATGAAGAGCGCTTCTATCAAATTCCTGTCTCACCCAAAGGAGTAGACTGGCAAGACCATGAAGAAGGAATTGACGCATTGCGAAGCGGATGGCAGATATTACTGCCACTTTCGCAGTCAGGTCGGTGGTGGTTGGAATCCGTAGCAGGCGATGAAGGAAATTCGTGGTACGAATGTACGTTTGGATACAGCTTGAAAGACATTGCACATCCCGAAAAAACTAACTTCAAGCTTCTCAAGAGATTAGCCCGTCGCGTTGCACCTCCAATCAGCGATTTGCCTACAGCCTTAGCACTCCTTGACTTAAAAACTGGCAATATTTGGCTAGACCAAAGTGTTTGCTGTGAAAGTTACTGGAATCATAATTTTGAATCAAGACCCTGGACAATTGAAGACATTAAATTCCTAGCAAGTGAATGGAAAAAAGCTAGTCAGCTACTAGATAAAGCCTGCGAATTGATTGACTGGATTGAATCTGAGCCTTACACCAATTTCTCACACCTCTTAGCATTATGGAATCTGACATTGCATCTGAAATAATTCGAGAGGTACTGGAGGTAGCCCCCCGAAAATTGTCCACTATTCAAGCCGAACTTCTCTTTATTGAGGGCGGTACTTACATTTTTCACTATCAATCGGGGGGCAGTTCCAAGTACAAATGCCTGTCTCCAGCAACTCTGCGAGCAGCTTTTGTCAATACACCCATTGATTCGGGTTGGATAAACCCTGAATCGGGGATAGTACGTTGGGGAACTGGCAGCGCCGGGGAATGGACAATCAAATTCGTGCTACCTCAGAAACACGAAATAAATTTGTTGGAATCAAAGCACTTGGTTTCTTTACCAGCATTGGTGTTCTTGGGGTTGAAATCTGATTACTGGGTTTGGGCAATTAAAGGCTCTAAATTTGACCCGGAAGCAGATGCTTTTCACGTTCCGCTGCCCAACGTCTATTTGCATTCCTATCAACCCTGTGGACGCATCTGCTGGGGAGATAATAAACCGCCTGTAGCTTCGCCCAATACTATTAAAAAAGCTTGGGAATTGTTCATCTCTAGTCCCTTCAACGGACATTTGAGTGACGGCAAATCTAGGGCGCAACCCAGTGACGTGCGCTTGCAGCTCGAAAAAGCAGTTAAACGTTCATCGTACCCAGTTAAAGATTTAGTCAGCACGAACCAAACAATTGCCAAATTAGTTTCAGCAATAACTGATGATTGAACCACCTAAACTGAATCACTACAACTTAGAATTTGTCGATTATAAGATTGTCAAACTCGGAGACAATCTGCCATTTCACTCTAGCAGTATGTTCGAGTATCTGATTGGCAGCAATGGCATTTTTGTTAGAGCGGTTAGACTGGGGTTAGAAGTGATAATTCCGGTGGAAATTTTTACCGCGTCAATCAGAGGATTAGAACCGATTGAGCCTTTAGTCCGATTAACTCCCGGACGAATCCCTCAGCAGATACTCATCCAAATGTGGAAAGAAAGTTGTATCGCCGCGCTTGCAGAACCACCGTTAGAAATCACTTTCCATATTCATCAGGAACAAGGACAATGGCGGCTCCTAATTCCAGAGCAAACGCAAAGTTCTGCTAAATGTAGAGCAATTGAATACGGTTTAGATTCTTCGTACATTAACGCCACTGTAGAGGTACATTCGCACAATCAGATGGCAGCTTTCTTCTCAGGTGCAGATGATGCAGATGAAGGGGGTTTCCGCATTTTCGTAGTTTTAGGGAGAGTGACTGAATCGAGCGCTGAAATTATTTGCCGCGTGGGAGTTTATCGACAGTTCTGGCACGTTCCGGCTGACTGGATATTTGAATTACCGAGTTTCATTGTAGATGTCACAGTTGGTGGAGAAAAAGACGATTTGATTGATAAATTCTACTCCAGTTCGGTTGCGCCATCTTTGTTAGATGACCCAATCGAATTGTAAACAACATTTGGAGATTTACCCCATGTTTAATTATGATTATTTGGAAGCTTCGCCTTTGATTGTCAGACAAGCTGATTCGATTGATTTTTGGCTAATTGGGGCGGGAGGAACGGGTTCTTGGCTGTCTTACCATATTGCACGGCTGGCACGGAGTTTGGGTAAGTCGGGGAAAAAGGTGCAATTTGCGATCGCAGATCCCGATCGAGTTGAAGAAGCCAACATCAGCAGGCAAGCTTTCTGCGATAAGGAAATCGGACTGCCCAAGGCGCAGGCTCTAGCGTTGAGATACTCTATCGCTTGGGGAGTTGACACGACGGCTTTCGTGCAGGTATTTGACCCCAAGCTAATCCGCTACGCCTACGACAAACTGACCATCCTGGTGGGGTGCGTGGATACAGCAGCCGGGAGAGCGGCAATTAATCAGGCTCTTGATTTAAACCAATTTTACAGCCGTTCTGAAATTCCCCGCGTGTGGTATCTCGATTGCGGAAATCATGCAGCAGCGGGACAAATTTTGCTGGGCAGTTCTTTGGAAACTGACCCGGACTTCTATAATTTTGGGGGATTGGGATGTGCTAGGCTACCATCTCCGGTGCTCCTGGCTCCTGACCTTTTGAAACCGAAACCTGAAGAGTTGACAAATAATCTATCTTGTGCTGAGAGGGCAGTGCTGAATGTGCAGAGCGAGAGCGTGAATGTTCGAATGGCGGCTGAGGCGGCGGATTATTTGTACCGGATGGCTGCGGGCAATCTCAAGCGGTTTGCGACCTATTTTGATTTGGAGAGTGGGACGGCGCGATCGCTTTACATTACCCAGCATTCGGTCTGTGTGGCATTAAAATCTAATGCTTGAGTTCAGCATCCGTCATAGACCTCACCCCAACCAATGATCCAATGGAAAATTTTCGATTAGGGGGTGCGACATCTTACCTCGTTTGAGGTTAGTAGGAACTTTTTAGCCAAATCCACGATTGGAATTACCCGAAATCCTAGAATTACCGCTTGCTGTGATCTTTACAATGTGTACCGCCTGCGCCATAACTCGACCCTCCTTCTCAATTTGACAGCTCATGCGGTGAGTACCTTTAAAGGCAGTGCTTGTCCAAATTGTGGTTCCGCTATCACTGCTTTCCCAGTAAAGCTGCTTCGCCTCATCTGCCTCGTCTCCTTCGTTATCAACAATCCATCGCACGCTGTAGAGGCGTGGGACATTTGTTGACATGACTGAAAATTTGAGTGCAACGCCTTTAGGTAAAACAGAGCTTCCACTCAAGTACTGTTCATAAATTGGGCCATTCTCACGCTTGGCAAGATCGCAGCGAACTGTAACACTGTATCCTGTTACAGCACTTAACTCAGCGTTGATTGTACCTTTAGTGCTTTCTTTTTTCGCCCAGAATTCATGATTAAAAATCCAGTCCCAAGCAAAACGCGCCTTCTCTCTCGTACACTTTGACTCGTCAAATAACACGCTAAGTTTACTGATTGCAGTATCGAGTCGATCCCGAAGTCGAGTGACTTGGTTTAATACTTCAGTTTTGCCTGTCAGTTCCTGTGAAGTATCGACTGGATTGTATACGTGGCAAGAGGCTTTTAGTCGATTACGTAATGCCACCATAGTGTTGTACAAGGCAAGGTCATCGCGCTCGCTGTTCGCTGTGTAAATACCAGACTCGGCTACTAGTGCTGACACGATCATGCCACCGGGTAGACTCCAAGAAGTTCGTGAGCGACAGAACCGTTTTAGAAATCGCACAATGCGGCGCATTTGCCCATCTTCAACTTTAGGATAGTAACCGAGAGCTTGACTGGCCTTCGGGCTTAGTGTCGCAACACATTTACTAAACCAGTCGTTAACCTCCATTGGATCTCGCCGTTTCCACTCGGTGCTGGCATGCTCAATACGCTTTATACCGAGGTTGTCTATATAGGTGCGGTAGATTGCAAAGTCGATATGGTAGCCTTCTGCATACCAAATCGTAACTGCATTAGTACGTGATTCTGGTTCCTTTGTGAAATTAGTGCAGCGTTTGCATAACGCATCACGTACACGCTGCCGTGCTTTAAGCGGGTCTTCAGGTATCTCATCTTTATGGAAAATTAGTGAAACGTCAATATCGTAGTCATTGTCACCCTTCGGATCTTGGTTGAGAGTATGCATTGCATAACCACCTTGGTTCTTCCAGTCATAGGGATGTGAGTGCGGACGACCAGTTTCTTTAGCAAGATCGTTTAAACCATTTTTTAGTCGGGTGATATTTAAGTCTCGATAAGTTGCAAGTTGCTGTCGTCGTATTGTTCCAAGACGAACATGGGTGTCATAAAAAATTTGTAAGTCGTCAGAGATGTCGTACATGAATATGTGAAATTACTCTGAGGTATCATGGATGAGCAACTTAGTCGAAATGACCCTAGATTCAGGTGAATCAGCACTATTAATCTTAACACCCCAGGCATACCGTGGACTTGTATGAGATGTGTAGTTGTAGACGATAACCTGGTGATGGATCGTTCGGCTGATTCGGCGTCCGAGACTGAAGCCAAGGCTAACTGGTCCAGAATAAAAGATATGCACAATAAGTGACTTGTCAACGCGGGTATGCAAATCATCAAGGACTTGCCGGAAAGCGTTACAGACTTCCTTTACCTGACTGTAATGGGTGATCGCGTCAATACGTCGCTTACCTATCTTAATCTGTATATCTTCATAGGGCTGAGGCACTACATCGTCCACATCATTTTTGGTAATGTCAAACGAGATGGCGATTCTAATGGCAACAGCAACAGCATTTGCTGGACGTGAGATAGTGCTAACGCTTAGGTCAAGTTTTGGACTATCATCACCAGCCAACTCATACCAACAATTTACATCGCGATCCAATTCAAATAACGCAATCCTAGGCCAGGTTGAGACAGCATAACCAGCACAGAACTGAAGTGGAATGTGAACAATGCCATAGTAACCAATTACTGCTTCTGGATTGGCTTGAAATACCACTAAAAAATCGTTTATGAGATTGTTATTCTGTTGTACAGCACTAATGGGGTCGCAAACGCCGTTTGTGAAGAAAGATGATAGGTAAAAGTCGATATGTTGAATTTTGTAATGCCGAAAATGAGCAGGTAAGGACTCCTCCGAAATACGAACAGTTAATAGTTCAAATGACTGATGACGGATTGCAAAGAAAGTTCCTACTGGATGCTGAACATCAGTCTTACCAGAGCCATATCCGGCAGGTACAACACGGGCTAAGCGTTCAATCCCTTCAATTGCTTTTGGATTAGTTGGTGAAACAGCTAGTACGCGAATCCATAGTTGTTTTGCAAGTTGGAAGTTTTGCTGAACTTCAGCCAGAAGAGCATCGTTTTCCAGTGTCACGATGTCAGTAAGATTAGCTTTGCGAGGCAACAAAATGAGGTGGTACTTAGTTGGTGGTTCGACTACACCATAAGGAGTTTGCTGAACCTTTCTGTATTGTTGGGTCAGGCTAGGAACCCTTTGCCTTAGACGTTGATAGAGCCGTTCAACGGTCGCACAGTTGCTTTCTCCTTCAATTTTTAGTCCCTCCAACAGGGCATAGGTGAATGATCCATGTTGTAGTTCATTAATCTCATAGGAAGATTCCCCTGGGCTACAGGAGAACAAGCTAATGACACCTTGCTGCTTTTCTTGCCCAAAGCCCACACCATCTCTTTGCCCGTTTCCGCTTCGACAAGCATCAATTAGCATAACAACGTTATCGGCACCACTGCGTCGCAGGCGTTCACTAACGTACTGCAATGAAATGCCACTACTCTCAACATCACCAGGATCAACATCTATCGGCATCAGATAGTCCCGATCTTTATGACGTTTTCCATGCCCTGCAAAGAAGAACCACAAGTTATCGCCTGACTTCAAAAATGACTCTTCAAACCGCACTCGAAAGAAACGATTTAAAGTTGTGTAAGTAGGATGAGAGTCCAGATCAGAACCGTAGTCTTGCTTTATAGGCAAGGAATCATCAGCAAAGTGATAAACAGTCTGGATATTGAGTTCTTGCCGGAAAAATACTTGCATTGCCTCGGCATCAAATTTGGCGTAGTTGAGTGATTGCAAGTTGCGATAACCATTGATACCGATCGTAATTGCCCAGTTTTGTCCCATTTCAACTGTTTGTAGTAGTTCGCTTGAACTTAAGCTTGATTGCCCCTTTGTTCCCCAATTTTCCGCTATTGCCTAGGATGCTTACCTGCCCTTCCCCATTGATTTCAACGGATAGTTCGACTTCATCAAGTTGTAGTCCATTTTGTTGGTTAGCCTCATTTGAAATATCACCTAAGACCTTCAGCAGTCCATTCATTTGAACTTTTAGAGCCGCTGCATCCAATGGAACTCGCTGCTGGACGGTCGTCTTTATTTGTTCTTTCAGTCGCTGACCAAAGCCACCCCCAGTATCATCGCTACTCCGCTCTCCTCGGAGAATTTCAACACTTTCAGTGGTCTCTACTTCAGTCACAATCCAAATTTGAGATGAATCGTCTGACATGCTTTTAATTCCAAAATTTTTCTTCTATTCTATCTTCGCTGAAATTAAGACACTGTACTTTAAACTAAGAAATAAAAGTAAGGCCTTATGTGATTGGCACTAATACACCAATAGCAAACAATTGAGCAAGTGAAGACAGATTGCTTAAATCAAACCCATAAATAAACCCTTTCTATGTAACTAGGGTCAGCCTGAATTCGCTCATCAAAGTTCATATTCTCCCATTCTACAATAACCTTCCCCGGCCTATCCATCAAATCTGGTCGATCGCTAGGAGGGTGCAAGGACGGGTAACAGCCGTCAACATTCCCACCCCAACCGCTCGCCCAATGGAAAATTTTCCATTGGGCATAGCCAAACCAAGAGGCCATATCAGGGCGGCTACCGCCGCCCCATCGAACCAAACACCCCATGCCTCTGCTAGGTGTCCCCCTACGCCTAGACCCTATCGATATATGTAGGGTCAGCCTGAATTCGCTCGTCGAAGTCCATATTCTCCCATTCTTCAATAACCCTCCCCGGTCTGTCCATCAAATCCGCAGGAGCGCTGCTGGGACGCACGAATGGGTATTTATCCTCATCTTCAGGAGCGATCGCCAATTCCACCAGCTCAGTATCTTCATCTTCAAACAGAGCCGGATTAACAATTGTATCAACCTTTAGTTCCATTTCAATCACCTCAAAAACACTTCCAACGGTCAACACTTGACCGAGTTTCAATCTGCTAAGGCTTAGATAGACTTTTCTTACCTGCCTTACCAACTGTTTCAACAATTCTTATTCTAACACCTCGTTTCTAGGGAGAAATCAACTCATGGTCGCCACAGTTGTTACCGAACAAGGACTCAAGATTCCCGTTTTTGATGCCGCTTATACTGATGCCAAAGGTCGAAATGTAGGAAAATTTTTCAACAACCCAGAAATCCTGCGGCACTCGATTTTGCAAGCAATATTTGAACCAGAGGAACTGAAGACATTAATGATTGTCAAACTTGACAAATCCAATCCAGATCCTAGCCAATTACGTGCCAGCATCCACGACCCAGAAGACGGCATCAAGCGACGCATGATATTTCAATCTGGCAATAGTTATTACTTTGGCGACGAAACCCTAGCCAAAAAGATAGGAGACTTATTCGTAACCGAAAAAGACACCGCCTGTCGCTACGGTTCCCTTCTAGTCAGCACTTGTATGTCCGGCGTATCAGAATGCGACAACCTGCGAGTAAAAATTGTTGATTTCACCGACCCGCAATATGCTAAATATCGAACCGGAGACTGTCACGGTGCCATCAGTTCCGAATTACTCAAAAGCATCGGCGGCGAGAAAAATCGAGCCAGCCAATTTCGTTTCGCTTGGCTACGCAGTTGGAATTCAGAAAATACAGAATCCTCACCCCAAGTCAGCTTTCTGGCTAAAGGAACCCTCCGTCCCGATGACAATTTACTCGACTCCGACGCCGACTCTGAAGGGAACAAACCTCAACTTATTTTAGACCGTTCCAGCATCAAAGGCATCAATAAAAAACAACTCAAAGAACTCATTCCTTGTGGCGATTACGAATTACCAAAAGCCATCCTTGGAAACCGCAAAAACAGTCAAATCGGCATCACTCAAACAAGCTGGCAGTCTACTGGAGTTTGGTTCGACGAAGAAGCCCAAAGGCAAGACTTAGTACCAACAACTAAAGCCGAAGCCCAAAGACTGGCAGCACTGCAACGCGACCCCATGAAATTGCGCCAAGCGATGATTGAAGATTATGACAAGCGCGAAGCATTTTTAGCGCGTTTGAATGAAAGAAAACTCAAACAACAGCAGGAAAAACTATCAACTACAATTGACGACGAAATTAACGGTGACAGCGAGGAAAATACCGAGGATAAAAAGCGGGAAAGACAGGACATCCAGATGCTCAAAGCCGATAAATTCGGACTGATGATAGGCAGTCCCGAATTCACCAATATGGCAGAAAGGTGGCTGGCATCCAAATGGCGAAATCTGGCAACCAGGGGAGCTTTATCAATGACTTCTGCAATGGCTCTACCCTGCGAAAATTTACCCAAAGGCACGGTTTGCGCTAACCATTTAGAAGAAGGAGAATGCGTTCAAGGTCGATTCCCAATTCTCAACAAAGATGGTCTGAGGATATATCAAAATGTACACGCAAAAAACCTGGAAAATATTCCAGAGGAAACCCGTGCTGTCATGTCGAAAATCAAAGGGGTAATTTGGTTCAATCCCAAAGACTTAGAAAAGTTCCATCAAGGAGACTTTGACGGTGACGAACCGTTTGGCATCGAATCTCGAAAAATCCCTCAAATTGCCCAACAAATCTTACCAGCACAAGACGGATTATTTGACTTCGGAGAAGTGGTACAAGCCGAGAAAGTTCCCTATACTAAAGCTCGGTATCGAGAAGACGACCCCGAAGTCAGAGAAGGTAAAGTTAAAGCAGGTCAACGCAAATTTACCACCCTAGAACAAATTGGAGTTGCCAGCTCTCAAAATGAAGTCGGAATCGTCGCCTTAGCCATTGGCAAAGTAGCAGCAGCACTCCCCAACCCCGGCGAAGATGAAAAGCTATTTATCAAGCAGCAAAAGCGATTTATCGCTGCTCTCAGCATCATGGAACAGTACGAAGTTGACTACCAGAAAAACTCGCTGCGGGGTAAAGATGCCAAAGAAGTGAAAGAGAAAACAAATCTAAATCCCGACACTTTACTAGAAAAAGTAGATGAATGGTGCGAGAAACACAAAAGCTGCACTTACTTTTTCCAGTACAAAGGAGACGATGGACTGTACAAACAATTTCCCATGCCCGCCGACTTTCCCAATGCTGTTTACGTCCTAGCCAAAGAAGCCGTTAACCCTTATTGGGAACAGACGCGGCTCATCCACCGCAACCGAGATGAATTTCAGCACATTCTTCCCCCAATTCCGGCTCATTTAATCGTGTCAAAAGACAATCGCCAGCAACTGGATGCAGCAGGCATTGAGTATGAAAAAGAAGGGAAGGAATTGCACGTTTCCTATGAGTACAAAAATGCCTTAGTAGAGAGAGGAATCGAGTACCGACACAGCAAAGAAAATGACCTGCCTTGGGAAGAAAACGAATTGCAATGGGCGAAAGACCTGGTGCAGCGCTTTCAAGAGGACAAAAGCATTATCTACGATCGCACTGGCAGCGATATCAAAACTCGAAAAGAGGAAATGGGCAAACTTTATGACAGTTATCGAGCGGAGATTGACGAAATTTGGGATACTCCTGAAAGAAAAACCAGGGCTGCTCATGCCTTATTCCAAGCTACCCACACTTCCGATAACCTGAGCAAACACCGGACAATTTGCCAGAAGGTAGCAGAGAATTTGGAAATTACCTTTTCCCTACAAGAAGACTACGAATTGCTCCACGAAGCCTTACCGCGAGATGTCTACGTCCTGCAAGTTCCTTTCCAGAAAGTGAAAACTAAAGACGGCAGAACCATTGACCTTCCTAACCAATGGAAAGACGCACTCGATAGCAAAGGGATTGCATACGAAGCCACTGCTCATCCCGAATTGCCGTTAGTTGAATTCGCATTCAAAAACTTACCCCAAAGCATGGTGGCGAAACTAGATGCCAAATACGGAGACAACTCCAATGATCGCATCGATACCGACTCTTTGAAAGTAACCAACTACTCCGGTAATGAAACCAGACTCCTCATCGTCCCTCCCGTCGATTGTCGGTGGATTGAGTCTCAAGATAAAGCAGGTAGAGGCGCACTTGTCTATAAATTATTCATGGATGAAATCTCCGATGCTTTGTCAAATTATCGGGTAAATCAAATAGAAGTAGTCAATGTCAAACATCCCGATAACGATTACTCAGAGGAAGATTTCTCCAAGTCAAAATGGAAGGATCGGAAAGTAACTCTGCAAGTGGGAACGATAGACTTACCTCCCACTCACGAGAAGTATTACCGATTTCAAGGCACTCCCATTATCCAGTTGGACGGGAAAAACTTGGGAACATTTTCCCCTGAAAGTCCTAAGTTTCCCCCTGGAACAACTTTTGAGGCGACGCTTTCCCCCGACAAAGGCGGCAGGTCGGTTATGCTGAAAGTCGATCGCGAATCGATTCGGTTGCCTGAAACTCAATTGCCCGCGATCGATTCACTTGAAGTATCTCAGAGCTCTGACTTGGCGAAAACTGGGCGTAGAGCGATCGCACAAAATGATAGCACGTCCCTACCCCCAAAACTCCCACAAGAATGGGCTTCAAAACTAGAAACAGCCGTTAATAACGGAAAACGCGACACCACTAACGCTAAAGCTGATAACTGGCGGCTTTCTCTGCAAGACACCCTCTTGGGCGTCGTCTTGGAAACCTACAAGCAACGGCGGTGCCCACAGACAGCCGTTACGCAGTCGCACCTTCCTTCCGATAGTACCCAACACTTCAAGTTTGGCGACAACCAATGGACGGCTTACGTGCAGCCGAACGGCGATTGCTTTGTCAGAAACGAGTCCAAGCGCACCGTGTTTAAAGCCAACGTTGACACCGGGGAGGTTCAAATTCCCCTGACAGAGCAAGCAGCGACTCGTTTTCAAGAGATGATTGTAGAACGGGAAAAAGATTTGGCCCAGTCCCGAACTATTCTCACGCCTCCGACTGAATCGAAACCGAGGGAGTTGGAAATGGTTTAGTCGAGTGGGGGTGGCTGGGTTTTATATCGTTTCCGGTTGGATGGGAATGATAAAGTCAAGGTCAATAATTCCACATTCCCCCACCGACCACGGACCACGGATCATCATTCCGGTCTAACCGGAATTGATATTAGGGGGCGATCGCCTAGGAGTCAATGGAAAATTTTCCATTGACTTCTGTTGTACGCACAGCTAAAAGTATGTTATGGATTATACTTAAACCACTTTTTACCCTCGTCCTAGACGAACGCTTCGCTTCGCAAATCTCTGTAGTATACTTGTGCTATCCTAACAATTAGCTTGAAAACAAAGTTTCTTAATGTCAGCTAAAGATTTCTTTCACAATACAGTTAAAACATCTCTCGAAAAAGATGGGTGGACAATTACAGACGATCCTCTATTTATTCAAGCTGAGGATATTGATTTTTACATAGACTTAGCAGCAGAGAGAATCCTAGCTGCTGAAAAGACTGGTCAAAAGATAGCAGTAGAGGTAAAATCTTTTCTAGGAGCGTCAGACGTGACTGAGTTTCACATAGCACTTGGTCAATGCCTCAACTACCGTTCAGCCTTGAGATTGACAGAGCCCGAGAGAACTTTGTATTTAGCAATTACAGTTGATATTTACGATGAATTTTTTAGTCGTAAATTTATTCAAAGAGTAATTGCAGAACATCAACTCAAATTGCTTATTTTTAACCCCGAACGAGAGGATATTGTTCTATGGAAGGAATGAATTACCGTGAAGTAGTGCAAACAATTCTTAAAAGTCATGCCAAAAATCGGTCAAATAGCCAGACTGAAGTCCAACTGATATTTGATACGGAACGCGATCGCTATCAAGTTCTTAATATTGGTTGGCAAGATTTAACACGAGTATTTGGCTGTATCATCTACGTGGAGATTAAAGATGGCAAAATTTGGATCGAACGGGATGGTACAGAAATCGGAGTTGCTAACGAATTAGTAGAAGCTGGAGTTCCTAAGCTAGATATAGTTTTAGCGTTTAAAGCTCCCTATAAACGAAAATTTACTGAGTTTGCTGTCAGTTGAAAATGGGAGCGATCGCATTTAGTCATTTTGATAAATATCCCTCTTTACTCTCCTATTAAACATTTGCCACTGATTCGTCACAGTTTATGTTTGTTCGCTCAGCAATTTTTCTTTCAACTCCTGACAGTCTTGGGCTAATGGGATGCCTAATTCTGTAGCAATGGATAAGGCATAATCGCAAGTCTCAATAGCTAGAGGGATGTAGCCTAAATCCGCTGACTCATTTTAGCGATCGCTTTCTTAATCCGCTCTGTTGCCTCGCTGGTCCAGGTACTAACCCCACTGATATTACGACAAAGGTCAGGTTCTTCTAAGAAATAGCACCTGCTAACAAAAAGCATGAGTTGCATCCTCCACACAGAGGGTGCAACTTTTTGTGAGAAAGAACAGATCACGATTGTTACTGAAAGCCACAAAAAGCTTTATATTTTAACCCTTCTGTTTCCTAATATTTCCTAATATTCCCTAATTTCTCCTACTTCTCCCTAATATTTCCTAAATTTTCCTCCAAATTTCACAAATCTTAATTAAGTTAAATTAAATTTCGCTGCTTTTTAATAGATTTTTTGTACTCCAACACCTCTTAAATCCTCCTAGTTAGTGTGCTAGTCGCATAGCAAGCCATGTCAAATAGACGTTATAGGGGGGTAAAAATGAGTAAATCGCCCAAATCACCCAATTGTCAGAATTTGTGCAAAGGGCAACGACATATCTTCGCTTCAGCACAAGTGGCTGACGGATACCTCTCCTCTGGCTACCGCCAGTAAGCAGGGCGCTCACTTGCCCTTAAAATCGACCAAATGCCGCAAAAACACTGCGCGCCGACTGAAATGGCGCATCCAACCAATGCTACTGCCCCTGAACCGAATGCGATCGCCCTGCCTGACCATTGGGCGCAACCGGATTTTAACTTTGGGGATGCAGTGACAGACAATGAAGAATCTTATATCGTCATAGGTTTGGCAATGGACACACACTTGGACATTTGGAAATACTTGTGTCGCACCCCGAACAATACAGAGCGATTCTTCTGGGAATATCAACTCAGACTTGCTTAAACTTCCAGCACGAAATATTAAGACTTTGTTGAGCGGCGGCGATCGCAAACCAGAAACCGTCCTCAACAACAAAGTACGATTGGCTGCAAACCATACTCAACAATGATGCACTTTGCCAACTTTCAAACAACAACATAGTCAAAGGCTACAAGCAATCCAATCCGCAGTATTCACCCTCCAATCAGCCATCTGGATGATAAAAAATACTCTGGTAGCTTCTCACTAATGCAACTTGTGACCGAACAAAACATAAACCGAAAGAAACAGCCTCATCTCCAACAGAATTGCTGAAAATTGAATCAATGAAAGCAATGGATGAATTACGGCGCAAACCTTGCCATCAAGGTTCAGGAAATTGTAGCGAGCATCGGTTGCTCAGCATTAAATTAACTTGTGATGCCAACAATCGCTCTGACCTAATCCCTTGCTCTTTAACTTTGCCTTAATAAACCATTAGTTAGCCCTAGAAAATTGATGTGCTTAAAACTGCAACTTTCCCCAAAAACAAACTTTCCAAACCAAACGGGAAGACTGAAGTAGTCCGAGTGCGCCTAACCACCTTTGAAAAGGCAGATTTAGTGAAACGTGCCGCAGAAGCAGGTGAAAAAAACCTGTCTGACTACTTGCGTAAACGCGCTTTTAGCCTTAACCACACAGTTCCCGCTATCAATGAAGGAACTTGTACTCAACTGCGAATAATGAGCACACACATTTGCAAAATGACCAGAGGTGTAGAGACAGCAGTAAAAGCAGGAAAGTTACCCAAACAAAGCCTAGAACTTCTGCAAAAATTCAGCAGAATGCTAGGCGAATATCACCAAGAACTAAGAGGGAAAGTCAGGAGAGAACTTTTGAGCGAAACCTGCGAACAAAGACCCTCGCTTGTGGATTACCAATAAAGCGATCGCTCAACTAGCCAATAGTCCTGTTTGACAATCTCAAGCGCTGCTGAAAGTTCAAGCTCAAACCTAATGATAACCTCGATTTTCCTCGTAGGAGGTGAGAAAAAATGGCGGCAAAACTATCAACTAAGCCCAACTCCAAAAGACAATTTTCTGCCCCAAAGCGTACTTGGTCTGTCCTAACAGCCACAGATCCCAAACACGTCAAAAAACTGGAACACATTCAGGAAACCCTCGATGCTGCCATAGAAACAATCCAAGAAGAAGGTGGCATTGACGACTGGGAAGATTTCAAAAACTTCGTTGAATCCTTCAACAAACGACCCGACAGAATCAATGATTCTGGCAATCAGAAAGCTAGTGTCAGCATGGATTTAGTTACTGAAGGAAAAGGAGGCGAGGTGTCTGGCTTTGTTTTCTATTTAACTAAAGACCCCAGCCAGAGAACCAGCGGTGTCTATTTAGTTAAAAATTTGAAACAGGCTGGCGTTGAAACGAAAGACAATAACAATTACTATACTCCATCCCAAATTATGGACTTAATCGGGCTGGATGCCAGTGATGAATTAGAGGAGGACGGCATTTCCGAAAAATTTGATGAAGAACTAGATGATGAATTGGAAGATGACTTAAGCGATTTAGAACTAGATGATGAATTGGAAGATGACTTAAGCGATTTAGAAGAAGATGCAGACTTTCCCAGCCACCATACGCAAACTCGCAAGTCATCGCAGTCCAAACGCCAGCCAGGAAAGTCAGTAGCTTCTCAAAAAAATGCCAGCAAAACGCAAAAAAAGGAGGAAGAAGATAATATTGAAGAACTACTTTCTGATGATGAAGATACTCCTATCTCCAATGGTGTATTGGGCAAGATAGCTAAAAATCGCCGCGTTCTAACTCAGAATGATAACGGACAAATCAAGCAAAAACTTGCTGAACACCCCGACGCAAAATATCCCTTCCTCGACACCCTTGAAACTGTTCTAAAAGAAACCGATCGTCAAGGTGCAAGTGTCGCTTCTATGGGAAGCGAAATTAACGGATTAACCGTAAGTGGCTTAACCGTCCAAACTGTCTCTTTAATGGGTCTACTTGGAGCCAAGAGTATTGGAGATCTAATTGATTACATTGAACGAGCGAGGGAAAAGGAACAGGCAGAAAAACTCGAAAAAATTCTCGAAAAAATTGACTCATTAAACGATCGCGCCGACCGAGTTGCGACTCGTGCTAAACACGCTGATGTCATTTCCGGCATAGAGGCAATAGATACCCGCACTGAAAAACTTGCTGAACGGGCTAAGCAGGTATTAGAACCGGCTGCTGCAACTGAACCAGAGGAATTGGAAACGAGCCAGCCTCAGAGAAGCGATCGCGACATTGAAGCCAAGGTCACCGACGGGATTAAAATCAACAATCCCGAAACCAAGGCAGCTCAAATTGGCGAAAAGATTGGCGATCTAGAGAGCAAGCTCAACCCAAACTCCCAGAAATCTAAGCCTCTACAGCTCGATAAAGATACCAGCATCAGCGAACAGCTAGACCAAATTCAAGACTATTTAGGCTACCTCTCAAAGAGGTTGGATCGCCTTGAAAGTATCGTTGACAAACTGGAACATAAAATGACCGTTCAGATGCCTGTTGAATCAGAATTTAATCCTAATTCACAAGGGCCAGAAACTCGTCAAAAAGTTCAGCCAACCGTTACGGCACCTAACAGTATCGACAAGGAGGAAAGCGAACCAGAGGATCTTCTTAGCAAAATGGTAGCTCAAACAAAAGTACAGCAGCAGCGAGAAACTGTAGCAGATTGCTTGGTCAATTATGCTTTAGCTACGGGGCAGTCTCCTCAATCGGGTATTGCTTTTGATGGTGGCGGCAGCTTGAATGTAACTGCTGAAAACAACGAAGTTAAAGTTGTCGTAAAAGGCAGCGATAATACCGAAATTTTTTCGGGAACCAAGAATGGCGAGCGCTGGAAATTTGAGCCGGATCGGGACAAACTAACTCCCGAAGAAAGAGAAGCCATTTTCAAATTGCCTCAGTCGGAAGAAGAATACAACAAGCTAGCAACTGCCCAGGCTTTAGTTGAAAAGTTTCAGGACACCTTCCCCAAACGCTTTAGCGGGGAAAAAGATCCAGTGTTTCCTTGGAAAGAATCGCGTCGCGAAGACGGCACGACCGGGGCAGTCAAATACGAATTTGAAATACTGGATCTGCCGGACGGGTCAAAACAACTGATAGGAACTGACCCCCGCCAAGGTGACGCACAAGTGTTCGATGCCGTTCTGGTCAAAGGAAAGCCGCCAGAGGTTCGGCAGTGCCACATTGCTGTTGAAGAAATGGAAGCTGTAGTCGGCTCCCCAGAGCCACAAAAAACTCAATTTAGAGATTCTCAAGCATCTAAAGACTACAACTATACCTCGCCAGAACGCAAAGAAGAGTCGCGAGAAGACCGCAACGAATTGCAAGCTTAAACCACTTTGAGGAAAAATTCAATGCAAAACGATTACTTGAACAACAACTACCGCTCTCATAACGATCGCGCAAGGGTTACTAACCTAGGCATTACCCACAAGCGCCGCAGCCATTTTAGCACATTCATGCGTAAATTCAAGCTCAATAACGCCGATTTAGCCTTCATTGCAATTTGCCTAATTGCAGCCATTTATTTAACTCTTGTCCAGCCCTTATTTGTCAGCGTATTTAGCTGTGCATCTCTGGTGTTCTTCGGACTATGGCAAATTACCCGCAGCGTTCCCATCCTCGAAAAACTGCTGGGCAGCAAAATTCGCTTCTGGCATTTAGCTGTCGCTGTCATAACAGTAACAATGTTCCTGAATAACTTTCAGACCCCAGCACAAGCCATTTTTCTAAGCGGTCTCCAAGCGTTTATGACCAATCTAGCAAGCGAAGCTGGAGCAGCAGGAGGAGGAACAGCCATTGACGAATCAACGATCGTTTTAATTTTCAATGCCATTCGAGGCGTCTTTCTCTTGCTAGTAGCCGCCGCAGCTTTATTCGCTTACAACCAAGCGCAGCAAGGCAATGATTGGCGTCCAATTGTCACCCAAATTGCCCTCGCCTTCGGCATTGTGATTGCCATAGACGTAGTAACGTTCTTGTTCGTCGGCGACGGCAGCGGTACTACAGCCGGCTTGGTTCCCAACCTTCCTCCGCTGGGAGTGATTACAAGTTTGACCTTTTGGAACTAAGAAAAAGGAGTCACCAATGGCTTTGCAAGATCCAGAAAAAGACTTTATCAGAGTCAATAAAATCCTGGGCAAACAAGCAAGTATCGGGTTTATTCCAGCCAATCAAATTCTACCTTGGTGCTTCTTGACTGCCATTGCATACATCTTAACGATGGGTCTATTTAGCCTGGGACTGGGTTGGTTCTTCACTGTCTCGCTTTGGCTGATTGTAAGCTGGTGGCTCCTAACAGGAAATCAACCCCACCTTTTTACTGACAAGTTCCGCAAGCCCCCCGGAGATGAGTGGTGCAACGGCGACAGCTTCTATATTTCTCCCATCTCTTCCCTGCGCCCTCCTAGCATCCAAGGCAAGCCTTACGATTCGCAAATGCGAGTCAAATTGAAGCCCAAAATTGTACCCAATCAATATGGTGGAAGGAGCAAATTTATGCCTTTCCAAAATGAAATTAACCTCTGCTGTTTGGTGGAAATTGAAAAAGATGGCAGGCAAGTGTCTGGGATGCTCCTCAATAACGGGACTAACTACCAACTGGTATTTGGATTCCGCCTCCGAGGCCTTCACAACCTACTGTTTAGGAACGAAGTGTCGGCATTTGCAGCTTCTCTTGAAGAAGGAATGAAAGACATCCCACCCAGTGAAAAAATCACTTTCTGCGCCGGCTGTTACAGCAGTGATGCTGCGAGGCAAAAAGAGTTAGAGCAATTGGCTGACACCGCTGAACTCCAACCCGTATCTGTACTGCTCCGAAATGAACAGTACCGCCTCCGCCAACAAACTCATCAAGGTACCAGGCAGGTATGGGAGCAAATTGCTTTCTGTACTTGGACGGCCGATAACGAAGGCGAAACCATCTCCAGGGATTTCATTGGCAAAGCCATTGATGGGGTCAAAAAATTGTGCGATTCGATTGTGGAAACCATTGCGGGCAACACGCGAATTTACAGAGAGCAATTTTACACGAAACTGCTACTCAACTCTTTTGAACAAGGATTCCTCCGCTGGGAAATCCTCCTGAATACCAAAATGGGACTCGAAATTAGTCCCATGAATTCATCTGAACTTTGGGAGTGGCTGTGGCAGCGATTTAACAGCAGTAAACCACCGCAAATCCCTCAAGTTGTTAAACTTGAAGAAACGCCTTCTGGCTATCAGCTCAGTGAAATTAAGACGACTGAAAAACACATTTCTACAGTTTTGATTGAAGGAACGAAGGGCGTATCCTCCTGCCCCGAACACCGCAAGAGCAACAACCGCGTCTATCTGACGGGAAAGGGAAAAGAATGCGCTGTTCTGACAATGTATGACGCGCCCGCAGGCTGGATTAATACCCGGCAGCAATTGAAATGGATTTGGGAGGTGATGTCCTCAAGCTACGTCCGCGATACAGAAGCTATTGTAGAAATTAGCGCCGGAAATTCCCTTGTAATTAATGATAATTTGGCCCGACAAGCGAAAGGAGCAAAAGCCGCTAGCAGCAGAGCTATAACTAAAGGGCAAGGGCGCGATATTGGCGCTGAAATTAAACAGGAGGAATCTTTCGACGCCCAGCGCCGGCTTTACCAAGGAGCCGTACCCCTCAATGCAGCCGTTGCCTTTTTAGTGTACAGAAACACTGCGGAAGAATTAAGCCAAGCCTGTAACGTACTCTCTAATAGTTTTGGAACTGCGAAAGTCATCCGCGAGCGGAACGTTGCCTGGGATATTTGGCTGCAATGCCTGCCCATTACTTGGAAATGGTTGCTGCATAGCGGTTCATTTTTGAGCGAACGCCGCCTCACCCTCGACACTGAAACTGCTGCTGGAATTCTGCCACTAACAGTTCCCCGCGATTTGGATAAAAAAGGAGTTGAATTTATTACCCATCGAGGCGGAAAGCCAATTTTTATTGACTTGTTCTACAGCCAAATTAGCCGCGCTTTAATTACTGGCGAATCTGGTTCAGGCAAGAGCGTTTTGGGGTGGCGTTTTACCGTTGAAGCTCTGGCGAATAATATCCCTGTTGTCGGGATGGACATCAGCAGCGGGGGTAACAGTACCTTCAAAACCGCGATCGAACTTTTGGGCGACCAAGGCGCATATTACGACATCAGTCAAGGATCTAGCAATTTAGTAGAACCGCCAGACCTCCGCAAGTTCGACAAAGCTGAAAGAGAGCGACGGATGGAATCTTGGAAAGAATTTATCCGCAAAGCTCTGGTGGCGATCGCAATGGGCAAAATTCACCATCCCCACTTAGCCCAGCGGGTAGATTCAATTATCCTGCGAATGCTCGATATGTACCTTAGAGATCCAGAAATCATCGCTCGCTACAACAAGGCATTTGAAAGAGGGTGGCAATCTCCCGAATGGCAGCAAATGCCAACTCTCCAAGATTTGCTGAGGTTTTGCAGCAAAGAAAGGCTCAACCTCAAATCGTTTGAAGAACTGGATAGGCTAGCCATCAATCAAATCCTCAGCCAAGGAAGTGCTTTGCTAACATCCCGCTTGGGAAAAGCGATCGGTCAGCCCAGCACGTTTTCGCCGGAACCTGCTGTTAAGTTCTTTGCCCTATCGGGGCTGTCTAACGAACAAGATGCCTATTTAATGGCAATTAACGCCCATGCTGCTTGCATCCGCAACGCTCTTTCTCACCCCAAAAGCTTATTTATTGGAGATGAATTGAGCGTCCTACTCAAAAAAGATGGTTTTGCATCAGTTGTCGGCGAACTCTGCGCCACTGGCAGAAAAGATGGCATAGCTGTCTTGCTATTGAGCCAAGATTTTGATGCTATCTGCGAATGTTCCGCAGGAGCACAAATTCTGCAAAATATGGTCTACCGAATTACCGGAAGAATAACCAATTCTGGGGTGGCAGCCGCTCACAAATATTTGGGGTACGATCCGCAAATTATCAGTTCAAATGCAACGGAATCTTTTCTGCCAAGAGCTGCTGACCTCTACTCGTGCTGGCTGATTGAGAAAGGAGGAAGATTTTGGCGATCGCGATTCTACCCCGGAGAGATGATGTTGGCATCAGTTGCTAACAATCAAAATGAAAAAGAAGCCCGAGATCGCATCATGGCTCAATATCCTCCTACCCTCAAAGGGCAGCTTCAAGGGCTAAAGCATTTCACCCAAGAATACATTGCAGCAGTGAAAGAAGGAAAAGGCTTCGACCACATTGGTCAAAATTTAAAAATTACTACTATAGCTGCCAAGGCTCAACAAAAAATGGCATCCGACTTTCACAGCAACAATTCTCAATTTTTTGCAAAAATACCAAAATAACTCCCATGAAATACCGACTTCAATTGATGCAGCAACCTGCTACAAAACTCGCAGCAGTTTCCCTATTAGCCAGCTTGGAATTAATCGTTCAAGTCAGGCCAAGTTTAGCTCAAGCAACTCCTCCTTTCGTGCCCGGTACACAAGAAACGGCTGTGAAATCTCCAACCCCAAGCGTTTTCGTGCCAAGTACACAAGAAGCGGCCGTGAAAGCTCCAGCCCCAACTGCGGGAAGTTTCTTAGCTCCCATTGAAGATGTTTTCAAACAAGTCAACGATTTTATCGGCGACATCCAAGGTTTCGTGCAAAACGAGCTATTTGGCTCTTTAAACGAACTCCTTTCCTCTTCTCTCGGAGCTATCCAAATTCCTGATTTGAGCCAAGTCAGCAGCCAAATTATTAAAGCTCCAACATCCCAGACAGAAGGAACGAAACTGTCTGATTTACTCGAAACAAAGTCGAGCAAATTAGATGGCAAAGGTTCATATACCATCATGTCTGACTTAGACGCTCAAGCTCAGCGCAGCGCCGCTATCGGCATAGCTGACGGAGCAACCCTCAGCAAAGAAGCTCAAAACAACAGCTTCCAAGTGTTAGAAGCAACTCGACAAGATACCGAACAAAACGTCCAATTGGGCGAAGAATCGCAGAGCCTCGACGTTACTCAACAAATTCTCCAAAACCTCTCGCAGCAGACCGCATTGGGCGCACAAGTCCAGATGCGAAATTTACAGGAAGCTCAGCAAGCTCGCACAGATCGGGCCATTAATAACGTGCTGCTGTCGCAAGCTGCTAAGGAAATATCCGCGATTAACACGGGCGAGCGCCGAGGCAGCACTGCGTCTGGAAACCAAGCCAGCTACCAGGCGGGAATGCTGATGCTCCCCGGCGGCGGCTACTTGGGAAAACCGAGCGGCAGCAGCACAACCCCGATTTCAACTAACAGGTTCGTCGCTCCCGATTAATGCTCCGAGCCGTTAAATTGAATCGGCGATAATCTCTTGGCTTAGCAAAGATTTTGACCACACAAATTGAGCGTAGCTGTTGACTGTATCGCTCTTAAAAAGTTTGTCAAGCATCGCTCTTAAAAAGTTTGTCAAGCATCGCTCTTAAAAAGTTTGTCAAGCGCTTCTAATACTAAATCCGGGTTACTCACCCCCTTTTTGAACTCGCGAGCTAATTTTTCCCCCTCTCCCCCTCTCCAGCAATAAAGGGGTTTTTAACCCGGATTTGGTATAACACGGCTGGCTTGAATGCAAAGTTGGGGAGCAAGCAGACATCACCGATGACTATTGCCTAGTTTGCGTGCAGACTGACCGTGTTATTGAATACAAAGTTGAAGTTTTTCCATAGAAAAAAAATGAGAGAATTTCTAGCACAAATTACACCACCGACGAGTGGCGCAGAAGGGTCATCCTTGGACATTGTTAGCGAGTCAATTAACCTGGCTAAGACTACCTCAGAATCTTGGGACAAAGTTTGGATTAGCACCATTGACCCGATCGCTTCTGGGCTGTGGGTCGGTATAGTATCGCTCGGCATCACCCTAGCAGCCGTCAGCATCCTGTTCTTAACTCTAAGCAGCGGGAAAGACATTATCGAAAAGCAGTCGTGGTCAGAACTGGCAGCACTGTTCGTCTGGCCGCTCGTCATCATGCTGTTCCTCGGCGCTAATGGCAAATTGCTAGCAAATACCGTCATTTTTACCAGGAGCTTTGCTTACAGGCAAGTCCAAGGTGTCCTCGAAGCGCAACTAGGAGAAATGACATTTAGGGACGCGATCGCCAACGTCACTATCAGCAACATCGGCCGGCAACAACTAGAAAATCTCTACGGCGAATGCCGAAATAAAGTAGGAGAAGAACTGGTTACTTGCTGGAATTCCAAGCAAGAAGCTGCTCAGAAAATTGTTAGCGAAGCTGAAAGACAAGCCGCCGGCTCAGCCCCTCTGCAAGCGCTGCGGTCTTTTGCTGAAATCCTCTGGAATAATAGCTTGCCCGGCGCTGCTCAAGATGCCGCGACTTTTATAACTGACCCCGGTTCAGTGTTTAGAGAAAAAGCAGTGCCAATCATCCGATTCATTCTATATAGCATCCAGTGGGCGTTTGTCAACATCCTTGAAGCAGCGCTCTTACTAACAGCACTCTTTTCGCCAATCGCGATGGGGCTGTCGCTGCTTCCCTTGCAGGGCCGACCGATTTGGGCTTGGGCAACTGGATTTCTGAGTTTATTTGGCGTCCAACTTGGATATAACATCGTCGTCGGATTGGCAGCCACCGTGCTAGTCAATTCTGGAGCCGAATTAGCTAGCGATGTTGCCTTTCTCTTTTTAATCAGCATTTTCGCACCCGGATTAGCTCTATTAATCGCCGGCGGAGGAGGAATTGCCCTGTACAGCGGCATCGCTAGCAATGCCAAACAACTCGTCGATGTTTTGAGCAACGCTATAGGAGCAGCCGCTAATTTGGCAATGAACAAAGGATTTAAGTGATGTCAATGTAACTCGGAATTGAGTATTCGTAATTACCCACGCATAAATGCGGGGTAGTGAAAGTAATTCGTTTCTTGATAATTAGTATTTCGGAACTAGCGCTCGGTTTATTTAATCCTGAATTATCAATTACTAATGATAAATCCCGAAATACTAATTATTTCAGCGCTCGGTTTCTTTCAATGGAAAATTGCGAATCACTCATTGCGAATTACTAATTATTCGGTCACTAACCACAGGTGCTTTTAGCGCCAGGACTGGAAAGTAGCTAAAGCTACTCGTGCCGTGTTTTATCCCTAACTTAAAACTACGGGTTTTTCACACTTACCGAAATGTTTTATGAAGGTACAAAGATTTTCACAAACTGCATTGTTGCCAGAAGCTAAAAATCTACTGGCATTGTGCTTCCTCATCTTAACTGGAGTGAATATCCTCTCCCTAATTCTGCACCTGTTCGTCGCGTACCGAATCAACTCGGTAGCTGCTATGAAGACAACGCAAGTCCAGCTAATCAACGGTCAAACTTACTATGTAGCGGAACGAGACAGGTTTTTTCGGTATCCCTCAGTTATCCAAAATTTTGTCAAAACTTGGGCCGAGTTAACCTTCAACTGGGACAATAAAATACCAGGAACTAACGATACAGATTCAGGAATTAAAGTCAATTCCAAACGAGTTCCTACCAGCAGCTATTTTGCTTCGTTACTCCTAGAACCCAATTTTGGCAAAGCTTCTCTCCCTGACATAGCTGAACTCGTCCCCAATAAAGTTTTTACGGGTCAATTGCGAGCAACAGTCATCATTTCTTTTTTATCCGAACCCAGAGAAGTCCGTCCGGGCGAATGGGAAATTGACATGATTGCTACCCGGTTGCTCGTCGATCGCACGTCAGGAATCGATGAAAGAATTCCTTTCAATCGCACTTTCCGAATCAAAGCTGTAGAAATCCAAACCCCGCCGCTAGGTAGCCAAGCCTCAGCTTTTGAACAAAAAGTTTATGAGCTTCGCTCGGCGGGGTTAGAAATCAACAAAATTACCGAATTTAAACCCAATTAATAGCAGGTAAAAACATGAACGAAAAAGAACTTCAAAATTGGCGCGAATTTGATGGCGAACCCGATGAAATTGAAGAAAGTTCCTACAGTACGCCGCCTAGCAGCACAACTAGCCACCCTTTTAATGGCAACAACTCCTCTAATGCAGCCAATAACTTTTCCAACAGTTTTAATGGCAACAACTCCTCTAATGCAGCCAATAACTTTTCCAACAGTTCTAACGGTTTTCAGGCAGCTAACGCTCCTAATGGCCCTAGCAGCAATGGCAAAAAGTTGAGCCGTGAGGAGGAAAGAGAATTGGCAGGGCATGACGGAGACGCCGATGAATTATTGGCCTCCGAGCACAGAATTAAACAGGACAGCGAAGGAGCAGAAACCCGCTCTGTTTCTGAGAAGCCCGAAGTTCGGACGTTTTCAGTATTAATGGGTACTGGCGCAGTTCTCGGCATCTTGGGATTCTTTTGGTTTGTGTTCTTTGCTCCTAAACCTGTCCGCCAACAGGCAAAGACGCCGAACCCTAAACCGACTCAAGTTTCTAAAGACGAGTCAGGAGAACTAAAAAGCCGACTGGCATTTCAAGATCAGCAGCGGGCGCTAGAAGTTCAGCCACCTGAACCTAAAAATCGATCGACCCCTGCTTCCAAACCGACGCCTGCACCAAAACCTGCACCAGCCGCTAGAAGGTCTCAAACCCCGAGGCAGGTTCAAAACTTTAATCCGCCACCGCCAAGGACGGTACAGACCATTCCTCCTCCACAGCCGCCATTACCGCGCCCGGAACAGCCGCCTGCACCGCCCCCGCCTCGCCCTCGTCCGACGCCATTACCGCGCCCTGTGCCGCCACCCGCACTGCTGGCACTTCGACCTGCGCCACCACCCCGGTCGCCTTCACCAGAAAAAGTAGACCCTTACGAGCGCTGGGCGCAATTAGCTTCTCTGGGGCAAAGCAGAGGTCAAGCAGTTAAAGAGCTAAATGCTGAAGGTATTTCTGCCAGTTCCGCAACTTTTCCTAGCGCAATCGCGCCGGGGATGACAGCGGCAAGCTACCCTGCCGTGCCGCCAGCAATGCCAGTACCGGCACCGCCCCCCAGTGCAGTAGCAATTGCGCCAGTAGTAGCACCGGTACCATTGTCGCAACAGCAGCCGGTGCCGCCGATTTCTCAAAACCCGCAGCCAGTGCTAGTCAGTTCGCCAAAAAGCCCACAATCGGCTGCACCAATGCAAGAGATACCCGCGATCGCAATTGGAGCTGCTGCCTCGGCTGTAAACGCCAAGGCCATGAGCCCTGGAGAAGCTGGAATCCTCAACCGCACGACCGGCGAAAACACTGAAGGCAGCACAGCAATGAGAGAGATAGCCATCGGGTCATCTGCTCTTGCCAAGGTAATCGTGCCGATGATTTGGGACGAAGCAGGTCAAAGCCCAACAGCCGGAAGGTTTGCCGTCCAATTGACCGAGGACATAATGGCAACTGATGGGGCGATCGCCTTGCCGTCCGGCACCGTCTTAATCACTCAAGTAGAAAATGTCACGCGCGGAAATCGACTGGTTTCTCAAAGCGTGGTGGCGCTTGTTTACCCCGATTCTGCTGGCCGCATCCAACAAGTACCCATTCCTCCCGGATACTTAATCGTTCGCGGAATCGATAACCAACCTCTCATTGCCGACAGTTTATTTGATAGAGGTTCTGAAATAGCCAAGGCTGATATTTTAGTGGGAATTCTCGGCAGCTTGGGGCGCGTAGGAGAAATAATTAATCGACCAGCCCAAGAAACTTTCAGCCAGCAGAGCGGCTTTTTTGGAAGTACGGCTGTTAAAACAACAACCTCGTCTGAACCTAACATTTTAGCAGCCGCTTTAGAGGGATTCTTTACACCTACTGCCCAACGGTTGCGAGAAAGATCGGATCGCAACGCGCAAGAACTTTTGAAGCGAGGCAACGTGGCGATCGTACCAGAAGGAACTCAAGTTTCAGTATTCGTCAATGCCTTTGTCACAGTGCAGAGATAACGGAGTTGACATCTTCCCCGCCCTAAAGGAACGGAGATTCCAAGAATCACTTCTTGGACTTCCTCTTTCCATGACTCGGCTTACTCAGACCGGGCTTTATACAAAAATCTTGGAGGTAATATAACCATGAAAAAACTCTCTCGGAAAATTCGTCTGGCTTTACTTTCTCCTGCCTTAATAATTGCCACTGCATTCAGCACTGTCAATATTGGGCAAGCTCAAACATCGGCGCTAAAAATTGTAGGAAGAGATGCAGCAACAAATGCAACTACCAACCTTCAAGTATGGTCTGGCCGTTCCAGCGTTATTGACTTTAGCCAGACTGGTGAAGTCATTATGTACATCCGGTTGGCAGATCCGTCCAGGGCTGTCTTTAACACTGATGCTGAATTAAAAACTAACCAAGCTAGAACCATATTTGTCCAACCGATTCAACCCTTACAATTCCCTGGCGCTACAACAGCCAACATTACTAACCTGTTTGTTAAAACTCGCTCTCCTGAAGGAATTGAACGCCTTTATACTTTCAATGTCGTTCACCGGGACGGGCAACCTACTAATAATGGCATTGCCATCTCTACGGTAGTGCCTGGACAGGAGCCAAGCGTAACTTTAGCAGACAATCGAACGGCGGCGCTCAGGGACATCGAAGGGGGATTAGACATTGCCATCCGAAGAGGCTACACGCCTCCCAATGACCCCGTTGTCTTCAAAGTTCGAGAGTTCATCGCTCTAGCTCGAAATGGCACAGCTATTGCTAAAGCTGCTGAGAAAACTAATCTATCAATGTCTGTTGTTATTTCACTAGGGCAGTTAGGGTTGAGCCGCGAACCTTTGTATGAAATTCCAAAAACGCCATCTCATAAGCTCTCCCTTTAACTAGAACTCCAGGAAATTAAATCCGTTTGCTCAACCAAAAATTTCAACTTCGTATCAAGCAATAGTCCGGATAGTTTTTAGCTCAAAGCCTGAAATCCTTAATTTTTTGTTGGTAGTTTTGCTTTGAGCTCGGGCTAAAACCCGCATTCTATGGTTGACACTCTAAAACTGTCCGAAGTGTCGATCGAGAACGTTAGCTGTCATCGGTAACGTCTTCATGTGTAGAAACTGGTAATGGCAGGCCTACAGACAACAAAGTGCTTTGCGGTAACTTATTTTCTATCTGCCTTAACATTGCCTCAAGCTCTACTCTTGGACTGGTTTGTAGACCTGGACACTGTGCAATTCCATTGGCATCCGTACTCGAACGCTTATTAAGTTGGATGCCATAGCTCCCTGTTTCTGCTAACAGTTCGTAAGAGTGAAACTGCATGGGCTCTCCAAGACGTGCCTCTTGAATATGTTTAAAATAAAATCCACGTTGCATATAATCAATCACGCAATCTTGAACTACAAGGACAAGATGCTTGCTGAGATGCTCAAATGTATGAATTTTGGGCCTTGCTGAAATGATGTTCCCGTTCCATATTCAATTAATTATTCCTATCGAGCATTACTCACCGCACGCGATTGCTAAACCCTACCTCAATTCAGCAACAAAAAACTTGGTTATTTAACTCTAAGTTTGACCTCAGTTCCTACTTTCCCATCTCAAATTTATCGGTCATTTTTTAGGAACTATCTCATTGAAGCTATAGCTATAGATAGGGGTTCAGCCACTTGTAAGTCTTCAATCAGATTATCAACCCACCCCTGATAAGAGATGTATGGCACCTTAAAAACAGGTCTTAACTCTTCCCAATCCTCCACTTGAAAAAGATAGGGCGCTAACTGTTCTAAGTAGGAACGACCGAACTGAAATTCCATGTCTAGATTCCGAATCTTCAACAGTAATTTTTCTGTAATAGAAGTTTTTTCAAAGATATCTAATTCTGAAATACCCTTAACTGCCATGCTATCTATTAACAAGACATAAAGCCTTTTGCGGGATGTTATATCCGGTAATAAATCAGCTTTAATACGTTGTAAAAATAAGTTGCGCTTCTGAATTTGTTCGGCAGTTACCGTGGCATTGAAATATTGAATAAATGGATCTTTTTCTCTTGTTAAGACGCTTTCCGATACTTCTGCTGTCGTGCTTTTTTTTTACGAGTGATCGCCTCATAGGGATCTTCATCCCCTTCCGCATATTGCATCAACTCTGTCATAGACCAACCGATCGCATAGGCAAACTGGACTAACTTTTGCAATCTGGGATCGGCTTTGCCCTCGCTCCAGTTCACCAGCGTGTTGAATGAAACTCCTGTAATCCTTCCTAGTTCCCTAGAACTACCAACGCGCTCATCCTCCACCAACGCCTCTATTAACTGACCGAGACGTTTCTGGATTCCACTATCGAGTGCTAAATTTTCCTCTACTTTCGTTGACATTCCTGTTTTCTACTAGCTAAGGAGTTACCGCAGGCATAATTGTATCGCCTGTATTATACCAGAATAACTCGTTTTACAGTCAATAGTATGATTCGCCTAACTTAATCTAAGCTCCAATCGCTAGCCTTAGACGGGATAATGATAGCCACTAATACTTTGACCCAAAACGTAACAATTCTTTACTTGATCAAAGTTATACTCGGCTATATGCTAGTTAAATGATAAATACTTTTATCATACCCTCTAAAAATTTTGCCTCACCCTAATCCTAGTCGGAATCGCAAGTGAGGCTATTCTACCAGTGGAAGAGATACTGGAAGAGATACAGTTGTACAGAAAAACAACCTTAGAATCCCCATTCTGATTTTTTTCTGAACTGGACTCTTCCCAGACATTAAACACCGACGGCTGTTTGACAGCGATAGCCACCGGACCTACTGAAGTTGTCATCTGACGAGAGAGTTAACTGCCAGATCGGGCAGACTCTTGACTGTACTTCCATCAACCGGACTTAACCGACTCTTGATGGCGGTACATCACATCTATCGGCCGAATTGTTAGAGCCAGCTTTTGATGATGGTACATCTCTGGCCGACTTGTTAAAGCTGCCTTGATGGTTTTTCCATATTAAACCATTAGAAGCACTGAATCAATAGGTATGTCTTAGAATTTCTAGTATTTAAGACATTTGCTGCTCCAACATTCGGCTTCCTCTACCCTTTGGAATAGGAGCCAAAATGCACTACAACGACCTAAGCACCCGCCTGTACCAGGGCTTGTCGCGGATTCCTCAAGACTGGCAACTCTGCTTGCTCGACGGCAAGAAAGTCCCTCAAGGCACGGGCTGGCAGCAAAAGCCACTGACTCCCGCCCAAATGAAAGAAGCCGTAACCAACGGCTGGACGGTAGACAAAGCCGATGGCACTCAATACCGCTGCTACCCCAAAGGCTACGGACCGATCACCGGTACGCCAATTGCCGCCAACGGCGCTGCTTACGTAGTCATTAGGGCAATCAAAGACTGGCAAAAGCAAAAGAACTCAGAAACCGCGAAGACGGAGGAGAGTTGATAGCGATCGCTGACATTTACCCCCAGCCCTGCCACCGCCGCTACTGGGTGAGCGATCGCAACGGCCCCACAGAAGAGCGATTTACTTCGTAATGCGAGAAAACTTTGTAATTAGCAAACCCATCAACCTGACAAGCACGATGGACCGACCATAACAGGTGGAGACAGATCACCCCCATGTCTGGCAAGAAAATCTGCGATAATCAAAACCTTGAGGTTAATATAGACTCTAATAACCTTAGCAACAGCTCCTACGCGGAGCCAAAGCAATCGCAACGGTCACATAAGTCATCTACAGAACCCCGCCTCTGCCAAAGAAAATTCTACGAAGAATGCCCCAGTAGTGCAATCACAGATACAATCTATACGGCTGGAGTCACTGGTATGGATTTCTGGGAAATAAGCGAAACCAGTTTGAATGGTCGCAAAGATTTTTCCAAAGGTCGAGTTGAATTGCAAATCCGCGATCGTTTCGACCTAACAGACTTTGCTGAAATTGCCTATCAAGCCAAGGAAATTATCGCCCAGAACTTCGGAGAAGAAACCCTCAAACTGCACTATGCACTGGCAATGATTGCCTTCCGCAAGCCCGAAGTCGGGAGAGAGCAAATTACAGTATCAGCATCTAAACTCCTAGCTGACTTTGGTGAGAATAACAAAAAGAAACACTACATCCCAAAAGCCGAACGAGACGCCAATAGCCAGCCAGCCCGATACCTTTCTAAAGAAGAAAAACTAAGAGCCTTAGCCTATCATGGATATCTGCTAAAACGATTAGAAGTTTCCGTTAAAGCTTGGCGGATACGCAATAAAATATTTACTATTGAACACTCCAATCTCTGGGAGATTTTTCAAATTACCGAGGTGTTTCATCAAGAAAAAAACACCTTGATCGATATTGAAATCACTTATCGCCCTGGCAAATGGTTTGACAAATTTGCAGGTCACGAATACTTGCGGGAATTTGGCTACCTTACCAGCGAGGCGCTAAAACTAGATTATTACCAGGAAAAAATGGCTCTCAGACTGGCTTATTTTGCCCTATTTGCCCTGCAACAGCACAAAAGCGGTCGGTATCAAATAGAAACACTGCTGACGCGAATCGGGTATAAGAACGACATAGAGACAGCCAAGAGAAACGGAGTTACTGCCTCGAATTTAAAGCGCAGCTTCGATCGAGGGCTAAAAACACTGGGAAATTTTGAATACCCCTACCTCTTTGACTACGAGTCCGATGTCCCTGACTGGGCGTATCCAAACAGCCAAGTTAAAAAGCCCAATCACTGGTTTGAAACCTGGCTACAACTTAACGGGACTTTACGCCAGCCAGAAGCGCTACCCAAACACCCACAACAACCCGAATCAAAACCAGAGCAACCGCAACCGCCCAAAAGACCCGCCCGCAAGCAGAAGTCAGCTCAGCCAGCAGCCAACCTAACCGAACCCATAGCTTTTGGTCAATGGGTGAGAGAAGCTCGGAAAACTATGGAAGAAAGCCTGAGAACAATGGCAAAAGAGCTGGGTATCTCAGCATCCCAGCTATCTCAGATTGAGAACGGCTGCTATCCACATACCATCAAGCCCAGCCTGAAAACCAAGATAATTCGTCACCTTGGCTTAAATGAGTAACTAGCCAACCAAAAGGCATCTTGCATCCAGCGGAAAGACTCCCAATTCAGGGGGTCTTTTTAGCTTTTTGAGCAGCAGAGTGTTTAAACCGCTAAACACCTAAAAAATTGGCAAATTTGCTTGAATCTCTTATCTGACAATGGTTTCAGCGCCTAAACACTTTGGGGGTATTCGGAAAAGTTTAGGGGGTATTCGGAAAAGTTTAGGGGGTATTCGGAAAAGTTGTAAATTTGAAACCTTTGTCCTGTATAGCTTTCAGCGCCTAAAAATCTCCTGAGTAGTTTGAGTAGTTTAACGGAGTGTCACTAACCACAGCAGCCGAGTCAGACAGGCTAAGGATTGATTTCAAATTCTGCCCAATATAAAACGTGACGAGAGAAATTTATCTGAGGTGCTGGAAGCATTGCCGTCAAACCAAACGCACGGGAATTGCCCGCAGCCTTGCTGACACCAGAGAAACACCCTTACCCCTACGAAAAGCCCCCTCAACCCCGCCTAACCGCTTCCGGCTGCCCCGACCTTCCACCAACACCGGAGGTGTGCTGTGAACGCGCCCATCTCCCCACTGTCCGAATGGCTGGCTTCGGCCATAGACCCCGACATCATCGCCCTCAACGTCCAAACCCTCTCAGGCGACACCCCGTACCAATACCTCCTGTACGAAATCAACGCCGCCTCCGGCAGAGTCCACCCCGACGCACAATGGCGGTGGGCCAGAAAGCACTACAGCCACATCGAACACGGTGGCTGGTGGTGCTCAGGCCTTGACCCCCTCAACAACTGGCAACCCATGTATTGGGGCTGCTTCAAACCCCACCAGCCCCGAAATGCCTTTGACCCCAAAGGCAAAATCAAACCCGTCAAATACGAACATCCCCCCAAAACCCCCACCAGAGCCTTTTTCCTGCAAGTCCCAGATCACATCTGGGCAAAAGTTGCAAAACGCTACGGTGTCCCCATCGACAACTCAGACAGACAACTTGGCTTCTGGCAATGGGTATGGGACAACAACATCCCGGTCATCATCGTCGAAGGCGCAAAAAAAGCCGGATGCCTACTCACACTGGGCTACGCCGCCATCGCCCTCCCCGGTGTCACCGGCGGTGTCAGAACCAAAACCCCTCAAGGCGAAAAATGCGACCCCTACCTCATCCCCGAACTGCAACACTTCGCCACAGAGGAACGTGAAATCTACATCTGCTTTGACCGCGACAGCAAACGCCAAACCATCCAAAACGTCAACCGGGAAATTGGCAAACTCGGTCGCCTTTTCACTTCCGCCAAATGCCCCGTCAAAGTCATCAACCTGCCAGGGCCAGAAAAAGGCGTTGACGATTTCGTGGTATCGAAGGGCTCAGATGCCTTCAGCGCCCTCAAAAATGAAGCGCAAGGCTTCCAATTCTGGCTCGCTAGGGAATCATGGCTTTTAACCTATCCCGCCTCTTTAAAGCTAAATTCTCGCTATCTGGGAAAACTCCCCTATCCAGAGTCCGGGTTAGCTTGCATCAAAGCCCCCAAAGGCACCGGCAAAACCCAAGCCCTGACCAACTTAGTCTCACAAGCCCTTGACACAGGCGATCGCCGCGTGCTGATAATTACCCATAGGATTCAACTAGGCAGGGCTATCTGCGCCAGCTTAGGAATCAACTACATCGACGAAACCAGGGACTCAGCCGAGGGTAAACTATTCGGATACGGCTTGTGCATAGACAGCCTCCACCCATTGTCTCAAGCTAATTTTAATCCTGAAGATTGGTTCGGTGCGATCGTCATCATCGATGAGTGCGAACAAGTCATTTGGCACGCCTTAAACAGCTCAACTTGCCGCGAAAACCGAGTCGCCATCTTGCAAACTCTGCAAGAACTCATCCACAATGTCTTGACAAGTGGCGGCTTAGTTGTTGCCCAAGATGCAGATTTATCGGATTACAGCATCGACTACCTAATAGCCATAGCAGGCATTCCTATTTCCCCTTGGGTTGTTATCAATGAGTGGCAGCCAAAACTAGGGCGAAATGTGACGTTTTTTGCCACTTCTAACCCAGCTTCGCTGTATGTGCAGATGGAGCAAATTCTCTCTCAAGAAGTCACTTGTTGTGACCTTGAAAGCCGTGCCGAATGCTGTCCGATAAGCTTAAACTGTGCCGAATTTGGTGGTAAAAATCCTGCTGAATGTTATCCTGAAAGCCGTGCCGAATGCTGTCCTGTAATCCGGGGTGAATATGGGTTAAAAAGCCGTGCCAATTTTTGTCCTATAAACTGTGCTGAATATGGCTTTAAAACTCGTGCCAAATGCTCTCCTATAACCTGTACTAAATATGGCTCTAAAAGCCCGACTGAATATTGTCAGAAAACCTCCGATCACTATCCTGTAAAATGCGCTAAATATGACAGTGAAATCTGTGCTAAATATGGTCAAGCAACCTCTGGGGAATGTCCTGTAAAACCTGCTCAATGTGACTGTAAAAGCCATCCTGAATATTATCAGAAAACCTCTGGGGAATGTCCTATTGTAAAAGGCGCTGAATGTGACTGTAAAAGCCATCCTGAATATTATCAGAAAACCTCTGG